>CALHTA010000367.1 GCA_938038645.1 uncultured Thiotrichaceae bacterium | reverse complement strand
GTAATTGAAGATGCAATAAAGTTACTTAACCAGTAGTCCTTATCTATTACCTCAGAATCCATTGACGCTTGTTTGACTGCTACGCATAGACACTCTATGCTAGTCTCAAAACAACAAAAAATTCCGGTAATAGCTTGATTGCACGGCCCAAATTTAACATCATGCATTCATCGTTTTATTTCAAGTTATCACCAGAAGACCAATTACTACAAGTACTACCAAGGAGATCATCAAATGCAGAAATCACTTCTCTTGAATGCTGAAAAATGCACCGGCTGCTTACAATGTGAGATGGCCTGTTCATACGAGCACGAAGGCATCTTCAACCCGGTTAAATCCAGCATCAAAGTCTTTAACTTCCATGACGAAGGGCGTTTTGTTCCTTATACATGTACACAGTGTGACGAAGCTTGGTGTATGACCGCTTGCCCAGTTGACGCCATTACACTTGACCCTACCACAGGTGCTAAAGTTGTTAATGACGCGACGTGTGTCGGTTGTAAAGTTTGCACAATTGCATGCCCATTCGGCACGATCAACTACAACTCTTCTACTGGAAAAGTGACCAAATGTGACCTTTGTGGTGGCGACCCTCAATGTGTTGATGCTTGCCCTACTGGTGCTATCACCTATGTTGAAGCAGACGCAACTGGTTTTGAGCGCATGAAAAAATGGGCCAAAGCGACTGACACTGCCGGCGCGGTATAAGGAGATTGGATAATGGCTTGGACTAAAACAATATTACGTGTCAACTTAACGGAAGGCACTGTTACAAAAGAACCACTAAACATGGAGTGGGCTCAAGAATATTTAGGGCAACGCGGTCTAGCGACTAAATATTTCACTGAAGAAGTATCACCAGACGTTGATGCACTTTCCCCAGAAAACACCATGATTTTTGCCACGGGTCCTCTAACAGGAACGATGGCTTCAACCGGTGCACGCTACTCAGTCATTTGTAAAAGCCCGCTCACAGGCGCAATGGCTTGCTCAAATTCTGGTGGTTATTTCGGAGCCGAGCTGAAGTCAGCGGGTTACGACATGGTTATCTTTGAAGGTAAGTCTCCTTCTCCTGTTTATCTTTCGATTATGAATGATGATGTTGAGCTGGTCGCAGCGGATGATCTTTGGGGCAAGACAGTTTGGGAAGCAGATGAAATGCTCCACAAAAAACACCAAGACCCAGCACTAAGAGTAGCTGCAATTGGTCGCTCTGCTGAAAACGGCTGCTTGTACGCTGCGGTTGTTAACGACTTACATCGTGCAGCGGGACGTTCAGGTGTTGGAACCGTAATGGCATCCAAGAACCTGAAAGCAATTACCGTTCGCGGCACCAAAGGTGTTGGTAACTTATTTGACGCAAAACGTTTCATGACGTCGGTTGCTGAAGAGAAGAAAGTACTGGCTGACAATGCAGTAACGGGTGAAGGTTTACCAGCCTTAGGTACTCAAGTACTGATGAACGTTATTAACGAAGTAGGCGCACTGCCGACGCGTAACATGAGCGAAGTTCAGTTTGAAGGCGCCAGCAAGATCGGTGGAGAAGCTATGCTTGAGCCACGTGAAAGCGATGGCAAGCCTAACCTGACCACTAACGCAGGTTGCTTCGGTTGTACGATTGCTTGTGGACGTATCTCAACAGTTGATCCCACTCACTTCAGTGTGAAGGACAAGCCTGAGTATCACAAAAACTCTGGTGGTTTAGAGTATGAAGCAGCTTGGGCAGTTGGTGCAGATACCTGCGTTGATGATCTTGATGCAGCGACTTACGTAAACTTCCTGTGTAATGAAGATGGTTTTGACCCAATCAGTTTCGGTTCTACCGTTGCAGCGGCAATGGAGCTTTACGAGATCGGTGCGATCAAGCCTGAAGAAACAGCAATGCCACTCGACTTTGGTTCGGCTGAAGCTCTGGTTTGGTGTGCTGAGCAGGTTGCACAAGGTACCGAGTTTGGAAAAATATTAGGCATGGGTTCTAAGCGGATGTGTGAGCATTATGGACACCCCGACCTATCGATGACAGTTAAAGGTCAAGAGTTCCCAGCTTACGATCCCCGTGGAATCCAAGGCATGGGCTTAGCTTATGCAACGTCTAACCGGGGTGCTTGTCACTTACGTGGTTACACCGTTTCTTCTGAGATCTTGGGTATTCCCGTTAAAACGGATCCGCTACACACAGAAGGTAAAGCGGACTTGGTTAAAGCGTTCCAGGATGCTACGGCTGCGGTTGACTCAGCGGGTCTTTGTGTATTTACAACGTTCGCTTGGGGTATGGATAACATATCACCTCAGGTTGATGCGGCGTGTGAAGGCGACTGGTCAGTAGAAAAGCTACTGGAAGTCGGTGAGCGTATTTGGAATATGGAGCGCGACTTCAACATCAAAGCAGGCATTACTGGCGATCAGGATACGCTGCCAAAACGCCTGCTTAAAGAGGCCGCTAAGGTTGGTCCTGCGACCGGACGTGTTGCAGATCTGGATCAAATGCTTCCAGAGTATTACTCGGTACGCGGCTGGTCACCTGAAGGGGTTCCAACTGACGAAACAAGATCACGGCTAAATCTAGCCTGATCCATTTATAAGGGCGGCTTAGGTCGCCCTTTTTCATTAATGATGATTTGAGATAATTTACATTTAGTATTAGTCACGAGTCATATCGAAATGTTTAAATAAAATTTTTAGAAAAGGGGCCAGTACTATGTCCATGTTTACATTACAAACTCTAGGTTTGATCCTCCTATTCGGCTTGATCGGAGTATTAGTTGGCTGGTTAATCCGCTCGTTTTTTTGTAAACCAGGTATTGGCGGCGGTGATGCTAAACTTTCTGGTTCAGCGAAAGGTG
>CALHTA010000366.1 GCA_938038645.1 uncultured Thiotrichaceae bacterium | reverse complement strand
GATGGAAATAAGGCACATACTGACTTAATCTTTCAGGCGTGTCGCGGGTCGGGTCAACACTGACAAATAAGCCTTGTACATTATCTGATTCAGTATCGAGCTGTTTTAACAATCGTGCCATGTTGGCAAGCTCTGTTGGGCAAATATCAGGGCAGTGTGTGTAGCCAAAAAACAATAAGGAAATTTTTCCCCTCAACTGCTTCAGGTCAAAGTGATTGCCATTGTGGTCAGTTAATTGAAAGTCGCCACCCAGCTTATTGGCTAGAGGGGGTACTTTTTTTGTTTTCTCTTTGGCCGCAGGTAATGGCAGTAGGTCTTGCTTGCTGGTATCGCCAATCGGTGCGGCTGAAGCATCTTTTAATATTTGATCAACATTGTTGCCCGTTAAGCTTTTTAGAAAGGCAACAATTTGAGAAATCTCAGTTTCATTTAACCCCAAAGGTCTTATTAAAGGATCAAGCCCGGGGTTTTCGATACCGCCTTGGTTGTAAAACTCAACGACCGATTGCAATGTGCTAAAGCTACCGTCATGCATGTAAGGAGCTGAAAGCGCAACGTTACGCAACATCGGCGTTTTGTATTTCCAACGATCTTTTGGGTCTTGGCTAATTTCATAATAGCCTAGATCAGCGGCTGGTTTTTCACCAACGTTATCAATGATTGATTGGTCAACATCGACAAATACGCCCGGTGCAAGCATGACTTTTTGTTTCTTCGGCTTTTTACCCATGGAATTTTCATAGCCCAAGCCGGTGTTATGAATACCCTGATCGGTGAAGAGTGCGCTATTTTCACCGATTTGGTGGCAGGTAACACAGCCTGCTTTGCCTTTAAATAATTCAAAGCCTTTGATTGCTTCTGTGCTAATTCCTGCCTGTGCCGGTGATTCTTTACCAAAGTGCCATCGGTCAAAGGGGGAGTCAGCCGATATTAGCGTTTGTTGATAGGCTGCTAAGGCGTCACCGATCGTTTGAATATTAATAGGCCGTTTTTGATTACTAAATGCCGCTTCAAATAAACCGCTGTAATCAGGCAGCGCTTTAAGTTTATTGACAACGTAGCCAACCGAAGGGTTGGCCATTTCATTGCGAGCAAGGAACGGTGCCCAAACTTGCTGGGATAATGAGTCTTCACGCGCATCATGAAACAACGTTTCAGCATAGGCGATGTTGTAAAGGGAAGGGGAGTTGCGTCGTACGCTACGTCCTTCAAAGCCAACCGCGGTAGCTATTTCATTGCTGGTAAAGCCTTGGTTAGGTACGTGGCACATCGCGCAAGACATCGTGCTGTTTAGTGAAAGCCTGCGGTCGAAAAATAACTTTCTCCCCAGTGCGATCTTTTCTCGACTCAATGAGTTAACGAGCTCCTCTGGTAGTCGGGGCAAGCCAAGGGGTGGCTTTTTTGCAAGGCTTAGAAGATCTAATGGGGCATTAGTGGTGGTTCGGAAGCTTTGCTTAGCATTTATTTCCGCTTCGCTTGAGATCGAAGATCCTAAAACTGCATCATTGCTGTTACTAGCCAATAAAACAGAGCTTTGCCCTGAAGTCTGAAGCTCTTCGTCAGCCCTTAATAATGTCTTCAAATCATTTAGGATAATATCGGGGTGTAGAAATTCAACGCTGTAAATATTTCGAATGTTATTTTCAGGATCAATTAAAAAGACACGAAGAACATGCGCAATGGAGTCACCTGCCGTTCCATTGACGGTCATTTCACGTTGAATATCTTGTTTATAGTCTCGCAGCAACGGTGAAAGTGCTTGCTCTGACTTAGTGGTTAAAAAATGCCAGTCGCCTTCTGGGCCAGCATAATTAAAATTATTGCCATAAAGTTTCATGACTTCTGGCGTGTCACGCTCAGGATCAAAACTTAGGCTGAGTAGACGCAATCTATCCGCAAGCTGCGGGTCTTTTTGCATCATGGATTTAACTTTATAGAAAACGTAAGAAGACAGCGGGCAGCCGTTAATATCGCCGCAGTTGCTGTAGATAAAGCCGAGCAGGGTGTATTGCCCTTTGTAAAGCTCGTGGAGTGTGGTCGCTTTACCATCACTATCAATCACTTTGCCATCGGCTGCTTTGCCAAGTGTCGGTAGCTGGTAGCTACCGACTTTGGGAAGGTCATAGTTTAAGGTTGAATACCCCATGGCTGGGCTGAGCGAATTATCAGCCTGAGCAATTGGTATGCAAATAATGCCAGCCAATAAACTGCACAGTAATACCGTGCCCTGCAAAATGCTGCTTTTAAATGACAGCGTTGCGGGGTGGATTAACCTTAAAAAATAACGTTTCAATGGCATTTACTCGGTGATCAGTTTGCTCAGAAGCGTATTTTTCTTCACGGGGCTAGCATTGGCATAAAGCGAGTAAGCGCCAAAGCGCATTTGATGTGCACGACCCAATTTCTCAGCGGTGAAGTCAATCGCAAATTGCTCAACTAGCTCTTTACCATCCCAGTTATAAGCTTTGAAGTACTGATCATTATCAGCGCCTTTCTTATCCCAGTTACCGAGTAGAGACGAGGTGTAATAAATGCGCTTACCATCCCAGCTTGATGACGCCATGTTAACCTGCGCGCCAATCTGCTTTTCATAGGTTTGCTTAGGGTTAAATGGATCGCTCATATCAAAGTAGCGAGTTTTTCCATCCATAAACGTGTTTACCCAAAGCCCTTGATCATCGGCTTGTAAGGAGATATCGACAGGTAGCGGAATCTTGGAAGGGTCCCCAACGTCAGCGACAGGTTCTGCTTTCCACTCGCCCGTTTCGTCATTTTCATGAACTAACCAGATTTTAGAAGTCAGTGCCGTTGTAGTAACGCACCAGTTGTTTCTCGGGTTCCAGGCACAGCGAATTTCTAGCGGCGCTCCCGGTACATCCATAATTTGCTTAGGCTTTCTAGAGTGCAGATCCCAGCGAACCATGGTGTTTCCAAAACGTTTCATGGCTTCCGCATCGCCCAGCATTTTACCGAAGTCCATCATGTAGTTAGACCAACCCGTAAATGACGAGGTAAACATGGCATTACGTCGAGGTAGTACACGTAAGTCATAGCCATAACCATCAGCATGCTCACCGGTCTTTACTGCATCGCCTAAACTCTCTTCTCTTGGGTTCCAGTGAGTGGCACCGTGCCTTCCATCATTGGTGTATTCCGCCATTCCGGTACGACCACCATTGTCTTTGTTATTAGACAGGGCAGTAACCATCATGCGGCCAGGAAGCGCATAGGTTGTGTGTGGGCCGACTAATCCACCGGTGTCTGATACAAATGTATCAATGGTGTGGTGAAGCGTTGGCTTTGCTGGATCTGAGTGAACGTCGAAAATAAAGATCTTATTTGTGTCTAAGCCACCTGCCCACAAGTACTTACGGTCATCAGTGAGGCCAGAGTGGTGTGCTTCGTTCCGGCCACCTACTGATAATGAATTGATTACCTTTCCGTAGTTGTCGGATTTCGGATTAACGTCAACGGTGACTAGTTTATCCTGACCGTCACCTAAACCCTCGACGCCGAGTGTCCAGATATAGACAAAGTCTTCCTGGCCGGTGATTTTAGCCATGTAAGGTGACATGCAGGTTTCATCTGCGTGGGATGTAGTGATGGTAGTAAATGAGGCAGTGGTTGCAAATAAGGCTAAACCTATCGCGCGAGGTAGCAAGGATTTGCCTCTGCTAAGAGTGCTAAGTAATGACATATTCCCTCCAGAATAGTTTGATTTTGAGCCATTTGGGTAGGTGGCTCTATCCCAAAATAGGATAAGGAGGGAAAAGAATCAATGTCTAAACTGAGATAGATTGATATTTTGTGGTGAGCATAAAAAAACCGAACCCTGAGGCTCGGTTTTTAATAGAAAGTGCCTAATTAGACGTGATTTCTGATTACTGAACCATGCTAATCATTACACCTGCGGCAATTGCTGAACCAATTACACCCGCAACGTTAGGTCCCATTGCGTGCATTAACAGATGATTGTGTGGGTTAGCTTCTAATCCAACCTTGTTCGATACACGTGCTGCCATTGGTACAGCGGAAACACCGGCAGAGCCAATCAAAGGATTAATTGGACTATCACTAAACTTGTTCATTAGCTTGGCTAGCAAAACACCTGAAGCGGTACCGATACAGAAAGCAACCGCGCCGAGACCTAAGATACCTAGCGTTTCCCAGTTCAAAAACTTATCTGCGCTCATCTTTGATCCTACACCCAAGCCGAGGAAGATCGTCACGATGTTAATCAGTGCGTTTTGAGCCGTATCACTCAAGCGATCAACCACACCAGCTTCGCGCATTAGATTACCGAAGCAGAACATGCCTAGTAGTGG
>CALHTA010000365.1 GCA_938038645.1 uncultured Thiotrichaceae bacterium | reverse complement strand
GCACAAACAATAAACTGAGACATAATATTCCTAACGCTTAACGAATCGTAAATCCGTCGCATTTTAAAAATGAAGAATTACGTTTTTGCCACTTCAGGCTAAACTAAATCCCGCGCATTATACAAATAAACTGAATAAAATGGTGAGCCTTTACAATAAGCAGTGAATTTAATGGTGAGCTATGCTAATCAAGGATAGAATGGGCGACTGCGGAATCGACTGCAATTCAGATAGGACTCTTCGATGTTGGAAATTGGGCGAATCAATACACTTCAAGTAACGAAACAGGTTACCTTCGGGCTCTACATGGACGGAGGTGAAGCCGGTGAAATCCTCCTGCCTAAGCGTTATGTGCCAGAGGGTACCATCGTTCAGGATTGGTTGGATTTGTTTATCTACCTCGACTCTGAAGATCGCCTAATTGCGACGACTGAAACGCCAAAAGTCATGGTTGACGAATGTGCATTCCTTAAAGTTGTTGCCGTAACCCCCGTCGGCGCTTTTCTAGACTGGGGTTTACCAAAGGACCTTTTAGTCCCGTTCAATGAACAGGACAGACCGATGGAAGTGGGCCGTTCTTATGTCGTTGTCGTAACGGTCGATGATGCGACCAATCGAATCATGGCCTCTTCACGATTACATGACTATCTAGACGAAGAAGCTGATGAAGATATTGAAGTCGGTCAATCAGTTGAGCTGCTGATATCGGGCCAAACTGATTTGGGTTACAAGGCTGTTATCAATCACGATTACCTTGGTTTACTTTTTAAAAACGAAGTATTTCGAGAGCTTAAGAATGGCGATGAACTAACAGGTTTTGTTAAAAACATTCGAGATGACGGTAAAATTGATTTACGACTTAACGCCGACAAGAAAAGCACGGTCGAAGAATTATCTGAGAAGATTCTCCAGCAATTAAAACTAAATAATGGGACATCTCAACTAACGGATAAAAGTCCACCTGAAGCTATTTACCGCAGCTATGGTGTCAGTAAAGCCAACTATAAGCGGGCCTTAAGCAGCCTTTACAAACAAAGGCGCATCCTCATCACTCATGAAGAAATTACTTTAAGCGAACCAGAATAATATGCAAATCCAATGGTTTCCAGGCCACATGCACAAAGCAGCAAAAGCTGTTCGCGAAGTATTACCAACAGTGGATGTCCTTATTGAAGTGCTTGATGCACGCATTCCTTTCAGTAGCCAAAACCCGATGATTGCAGAAATTATGGGGAACAAACCGTGTATAAAGCTGCTAAACAAGAGTGACCTTGCTGACCCCGAGATGACGCGGATTTGGCAAGAGAATTTTGAAGAGCACGATAACATTCGTACTCTAGCGACGGATGTTAAAGGGCAAAACAGCTTGGGTCATATTACCGACCTTTGCCATAAGCTCATTCCTAACAAAGGCCGCGAAGGTGACTACCGGAATATTCATGCCATGATTATTGGTATACCGAATGTTGGCAAATCAACCTTGATTAACTCTCTGGCTGGAAGAACAATTGCAAAAACCGGCAACGAGCCCGCCGTCACTAAAAACCAGCAAAGGATCAAATTAGAAGGTGGAATTACCCTTATTGATACCCCTGGCATGCTTTGGCCAAAAATAGAACATGAGAATTATGGTTATCGTTTGGCTGCAACAGGCGCCATTAAAGAAACAGCGACTGATAATACTGATGTAGCATTTGCAACAGCGGAGTATTTGCTGACGGCCTACCCACAACGTTTAGTAGACCGCTACAGTCTTGACGAAGTGCCTGAAACAGAACTTGAACTTATCGAAGCGATTGGTCGACTTAGGGGTTGTCTTAGATCTGGTGGGGATGTTCTGCTAGAAAAAGCGAGTAATATACTGATTTCAGAGCTTCGTAGTGGGCTGCTCGGCCCGATTACCCTTGAAACACCTCAGCAAATCATTATTGAGGAGAAAGAAGTCGCTATCTCTAGAGAAACAAAGAAAATGAAGGATGAGGCGAGAAAAAAGAACTTTAGAGGAAGAAATAAGCGCTGATAAGAGTAAGGTGATTATTAACTTAGCGTTCATTCCTGATTAATCGGAAACCACTACAATGGTTATGATAAGGGCCTGATTGAAATATAAGTATATCTATATATAATTATCATCAATCCAAACAATGAAATAATCACTCTAAAAATACCTTTAACACCATACAAACTGGTAAGTCTGATGTCTAAAAAAAATAATGATACGCCTTCTGCGAACCGCCCAAATACTGCTCAACAACTTTACGATGAGTCAAAAACCAAAGTTTCTAACGAATCTGACAATTTAGAAACGATACGTGAGATTTTATTTGGGGAGCAAACACGAGAGGCCGAAAAAAGAAGGCACGACACTCATCATGTGCTGCAGTCCAATATCACTGAATTGCAAAAAGAAACTAAAGAGCAATTTGAGTTTTTATCTAAAGAAATTAACAAACTCTACACGTTGATCAACGATGAAAGTGAAGCAAGGTTAGCGCAAAGAACAGAACGAAATGAATTAGTAAAGAACCTCAAAGTTACGCTTGAACATGCTAACAACAAGCATGATGCAGACAACCAAAAACTTCATGAGCAACTAGCCAAGGAATCAACCAAGTTAGAACAACAATCGGCTAGAAGGCATGCTGAGCTTTCGCAAAAATTTGAACAAGCGTCACTCGAACTTAAATCTGACAA
>CALHTA010000364.1 GCA_938038645.1 uncultured Thiotrichaceae bacterium | reverse complement strand
TCTATTACAGTGACTTACGCTTTAATGGGGCCATTTATGGCAATCGTGCGCCCTATTTCTGCATTAGCTTCAGCAATGACGTCAGGTTTACTAGTGGGCACTTTTGATCCTGAAGATAAACGCAAGTTAGCGAAGGCAACCACTGAAACTTCCTGCTGTGAAGCAAACACAAAACCTGTTGTAAGCAGCTGCTGTGCAACAGAAGTTAAGCCGATTGAAACCTCTTGCTGTGCAACTGAAGCAAAAGTTGAAGAAAGCTCATGTTGTGACACAGCTTCTCAACAAGCTAAGCCGATAAACGAAAGTTGGCTTAGCAAAGCTTGGGGCGGCATTTATTATGCCTTTACACGCCTACTCGATGACATCGTGTTGTGGTTGGTAGTGGGTATGTTATTTGCTGCGGCGAGTAAAACGTTTATCCCAACTGATTTCTTGGCTCAGTGGGGTCAAGGTATCCCAGCAATGTTAGTAATGATTGCTGCAGGCATACCGATGTATATCTGTGCAACAGCTTCAACTCCTGTTGCAGCAGGCTTGCTTATGGCGGGTGTTTCGCCTGGCGTTGCCTTAGTGTTGCTACTTACCGGCCCTGCTACTAACATCTCAACACTTGGCATCATCAGTAAAGAGTTAGGCAAACGCAGCATGTGGCTCTACCTTACGGGTGTTGTCGTAACAGCTATCATCGCAGGCTTAGTGACTGACGCCTTAGTTGATGCTTTTCAGATTGATGTGTTAACTCAGGTACACGAAGGCCACGGTGGTTTACCAACTTGGCTAGGTTGGACGGCTTTGGTGTTACTAATTGCAGTCGTCTTCCGCAAGTTTGTCATTGGGCAAATACCGGTAGCTCAACCTTCAAACTAAATTCAGGCGCCCCAATAACATCGTCCACAAAAAAGCCGGTAATTGAATTAACAATTTCCGGCTTTTTCTATCTTGATAAGCGTTCGGCTATTAGTCTAGCTCTGAACTCTTCACAATAACTTTGCCTAGCAATCCGTACTCGATTGCTTCGTCAGTATCCATCCAAAAGTCACGATTAGTGTCTTTCTCGATGCGCTCTAGCGGCTGACCTGTACGCTCAGCAAAAATCTTGTTCAAACGTAAACGCATCTTGATGATTTCATCTGCCTGAATTTGGATATCAGACGCAGAACCACCTGCTCCGCCACTTGGTTGATGCAATAAGAAACGTGTTTGCGGTAAGCAGAAACGATTCTCTTTTTCAGCCGCAACAAAGATCAATGCACCTGCACTCGCGACGTAGCCAGTACCAATAATTTTCACTTCTGGCTCAACGTATTGAATCATATCGAAGATCGTATCACCGGCTTCAACATGTCCGCCTTGTGAGTTCAGAATCAAACGAATTGGCTCATCGCTGACAGCCGCTAACATCAACAGTTGCTCAGAGACACTTTTTGCTAATTTTTGGTTGATCTCGCTCGCGATAACAATCGTTCTGGACTTAAGCTGATACTCCAGCATTGACGGTTCAGACTTATCTTTTTCCATAATTATTCTGTTTTAGTTTGTGAATTGGGCAAGTGTATACCAAAGCAACTCATTGCTGAATAGATTGGGTGAAAAACTTGAGGCTGGTTATTATCTACACATAATAATAAACTCAATAAAACACTAACTTCAGGACGACAACAAGGATGAACAGTCAGCCAAGCCAATCTAATAGTATTGTTTCAGTTCACACCATCGCGATGGATGCCCACATTATTAAAGGGCGTTTAGAGGCAGAAGGAATTCCAGCCTATCTCACTGATGATCAATACATAACGATGGACTGGATGTTTTCACAGGCTTTGGGCGGGGTCAAGGTACGGGTTCCTTATGCATACAGAGAACGCGCAATCGCTGTTTTAGAAAATAATCAATCGGGAGATTTCGATCTTAGTAAAGCAACTGATTTGGACTTGCCTGAATTTGAACAAGAGTTGCTGGAAGACTCAAAGATTCACTGCCCTGAATGTAACAGCACTCAAGTAGGACCTTTTGATTGGTTTTGGAAATTATCGCTATTGGTTTTATTCACTTATCACACGCCAATTGCTTTCTCAAAACAGTATTACAAGTGTCGGAAGTGCAAGCACATGTTTCGACTTAAGAAAAGCCGTCACTCAAAGTTGCTTCGAGTAACGGCTGTTCTGGCTTCAGTTCTGCTGGCTATGATTGTGATCTTCTCAATGTTTGCTGTCGGTCGAACCACCTATCATTACACTGATGCAGAGCCTGTTTTTCTGACTATTGATGAAGAAGTCAAAGATCCCAATTGGCTTAATGAGCCTTTAGAGAAATAGACGACTTATTCATCGGTTCATGCAATCAATTTTGCTCGGCTGCAACAACAGCTAAGACAGGTGTATCTGTGGCAGGCTCACTTAAGAAATTAACTCTTGTCATGAAGACAGGAAGCGCATGCGCATCTTTTACTGTCACTATGCCAAAGTCTGCACCATTAGGCAGGCCATTAGCAAACGTATCATCAGCAGTAAATGTAACCGTTTTAATTACATCGTCACCTGATGTTTCAATGGCACCCACAACCCCTGCTTCGGTAACAAGAGACAAAGTC
>CALHTA010000363.1 GCA_938038645.1 uncultured Thiotrichaceae bacterium | reverse complement strand
GGGAGCAAATAGGCAAATGTTTTACCTACGCCTGTGCCTGCTTCGATTACTACCGAGCCATTTGTTTCAATAGCTTCAGTAACTGCCTCAAGCATCGCTTGTTGCTGTGGCCTAACCTGAAACCCAGAAATTACTTGCGCGACTGGCCCTTCCGCAGCCAGTAAAGTACGCCAGTCTTGCGTCGCCATTAAAAGTTCTGTTTCTTATAATCCAGCACTTCTTTGAATACGCTTGTATTTCCTGTTTTAACAGCGGCTTTGCTCATTAGATTGAGTGTTTGTTCAACTAGATCCCTATTTCCTGATGCCATTGGCAAAGCTTTCCTAGCAATTCCTATTGCTTGATCATGTCGACCCTTTTTGAAATTTAGGTCCGCTAACTGATACCACAAGTCAGGACTTTGCGGTTGAATTCTAAGTGCCCGCTCAACCTTATTAATGGCGGCATCATTTCTGCCAAGTGCTGACTCAGCCTTAGCCGCCAGTGACAGTGCTTTTGCCGCTCTGGACATAGGCTCAGTGGAACGCGGCGGCGGTGGCGCAGCTTCGCCTTTTCTAGTCACAGCCAAAACTTCACGATCAGGTACCGAAGCGAATGGGTCAATATCTAATTCATTTTGACTCAAGTCTTCCATTTCAACTTTTGTGGCAAGTGGCTCAACCTCAACTGTTTGTTCTAGTGGCTCTGGTTTTAAAACTTCAACCACTGCGGGAGGCTGTCTTTCAATAGGGGTCGTGTAGCTGTCACGATAATCTTTCTCAGGTGCATAATCCCCATAATTCCTTGGTAATTGCTCATAGCTTGCTTGGCTTTGAGGGCGATATTCATCAAAAACCTGTGGAATATAAACATTACGAGGTGCTTGGATTCGTGCCTGCGGCATAGGTGAAGAAGGAAGTACTGATCGATTAGAATTCTTATTTCTAGAATCTGTATTCGAACAAGCAGCCCCTGCTAGCGCAAGAATTAGAACCAGGCATTGTTTTAGCGCGATATTATTGAACATGATGTATCCGAAAATTTTTTACTTTAGCCCTTAAAAGCTAAGCCCCTACTGTGCTGTTGGCTCTGCAGGTACTGGAACCGTTTCTTCTTGCTGAGTTTCAACAACACACACCCGATACTTTCGTGGTTGCGTTCCCCTTATAAAGGGTCTTGTTACTGATTTACCACAATTAGAATTATACAGCAGCCCTGTATCCATATCGACCTTAACAAAGCGTACTTTTCCGGGCCTAACGGGTTTCAGGGGTCTTGTCGGCAATACTTTGAACAGGTCAGACCAAACCTTAATAGCTCCGGTCCCACCCGTTAATCCCGTCTCTTTATTATCATCGCGACCTACCCAAACCGATGCAACGTGCTGCCCAGTGAAACCTGCATACCAACTGTCTCGCTTATTATTGGTCGTACCCGTCTTGCCTGCTGAGTTTTTCCAAGCCGGAAGTGATTTCGCCAGATAGTTCGCCGTGCCGCGCTTAGTTATCTGATTCATCGCATACGTTAATAAGTAATTTGCTTCAGGTGAAGCTACCTGCTTAACATTTAGTGGGTAACGCTTAAGTGTTTGACCAAAAGAATCCATGACAAACCGTATCGATTTAAGTGGCGTATACGTTCCTCCAGAAGCAATCGTTTGGTACATTTGCTGTACTTCTAATGGCGATAATTCAAGAGCACCTAACAAGACGGATGGATATGGTGGGATTTCCGTAGTAATTCCCATATCGTGAAGCTTTTCTACAATATTATTCATACCCAAAGTCACCCCGACACGAACAGTCGGCGTATTTCGAGACTTGATTAACGCTTCTTCTAACGTTACACGCCCTAAGTCACGATGGTCATAGTTTCCTGGCTCCCAGACCTTGCCATCAGATAATCTTACTTTCACTGGACCATCACTGATCAGTGATGAGAGCGTATATTTTTTAGGCTTTTCAAGTGCAGCTAAAAACACCCCAGGCTTAACTAGCGACCCGATTTGTCGCTTGGCATCCATCGCTCGATTGTATCCTGCATAACGCACATCTCGCCCACCAACGACCGCTAGCACTTCACTGTCCTGGACGTTACTAACCACTAAAGCCCCGTTTAACTTTCCCTTCTCTATTCTTTGTTGCCGCTCAAGTGATGCAACGCGCTTGCTGAGTACTTTTTCTGAAGTAAGCTGCACAATTGGATCCATTGCCGTAAAAATCAACAGGCCTTCGCTTCGAAGATCCTCTTCTTGATAATCACGTTGTAATTGAGATTTCACAAGCTCCAGATAAGCCGGGAAAGGGCTAACGCTTGGTGGAGCATTCGCAGTGATTTGTAACGGTCTTGTCTTATAAGTTGCTGCTTCCGCTTTTGTAATAACGGACTCCCTAGCCATAATATCAAGAACTAGATTTCTTCTTTCAGTCGCCCTTTCAGGAAAACGCCGAGGGTCATAATAAGAAGCTCCTTTTGCCATGCCAATTAGCAAAGCAACCTGATCTACTTCAAGCTCTCTAATGGGGCGGCTAAAATAGAATTGCGATGCCAGTCCAAATCCATGTATGGCACGCTTTTTATTTTGCCCGAGATAAATTTCGTTAAGATAGGTTTCAAGGATCTTTTCTTTTGTTGAGTGAAGTTCCAACAGAAGAGCCATTGTGGCTTCGTTGACTTTCCGTTTCAAACTTCGTTCATTGTTGAGGTAAAAGTTTTTGACTAACTGCTGCGTTAAAGTACTTCCCCCCTGAACGGTTTGCCCTGCCTTGGCATTGGCAAGCAGAGCACGCATGATTGATTTTGGGTTAATTCCGACATGGTCGTAGTAGTTTTTATCTTCAACTGCAATCAAGCTTTTGATCAATAAAGGTGTGACTTCATCTAATTGAACAAGCACACGGTCTTCATTGTGACTAGGATAAAAATTACCGATTAGTAGCGGCTCTATCCTCATTAAGTTTAGAGGGTCATCATTATTAGCATGTCTTAATGAAACGATTCGACCCTTGCTGATTTTTAATTCAAAAGTGCGTTCAGGCTCGTTATCTTCTGCAAACCGAAACCCTCTAGAGTGGATGATAAAAGTATTCCCTTTTCGAGTGTACTGGCCGGTGCCACTCGGGTTACTTCCAACATTGCTATAATTTAAAAGCTTCAGCTCTTTCTCTAAATTATCTGCGAATAAGGTTTGTCCTTCATATAATTCAAGCGGGCGAGCGAAAACTCTTGCAGGAAGCGCCCAAAGCTTTCCAGCAAACTGCGTTTTAACCTGATCATCAAGCTTTAACACATAGGCAGCAGCAACTAGCGCGCCTATGATAATAGAGACGAGCAGTGCAACCTTGAAGACTCGCCAGAAAATCGATAGCAGCAACCAAATATATTTCACATCCTATCCTCTGAAGACAGTTCGGTTTTATTATTTTGGCGGACGTATGACAAAGTATGTTCCATTTGTTGGTGTTTTTATTTATCCCGAAGCATCCAGGCGATGGGGCATTCTTATGAGTTATGGGAATTCTATACGATTTCATTCAAAAATAGTATTAAACAGAGCACCTTCAATCGGTCATTAAGGGTCAATCAGGCTGGATAATGTTAGCCTAAACAGAGCAAGCCGAGATATATCAATAATAACAACTAAGAAATACAGCCATGCTAAAAATATACCCCGTAATCCTCAGCCTTTTATTAACCATTTTAAGCAACAACGGTTACGCGCAATATACTCAAATGATTGTAGATAACAACAACCGAGTAATGCCGATTTTTTTCCACGATACCCCTATCCAACATGAAGCCATTAGCAAGCCGGCCCTTCTAACATCTATTTCAAGCCAGGTCTATAAACACCCAACTCCTGTCGTTATTCCAGCCAGGGCTATAAAACCTACGATACAGCCTAATATCCCACGAGACCCATTAACCGGACCTTATTATATCACCCCAGAGAGACACCGCGTGATGGCAGCCGCTCATGAATTGCTAGGAACTCCTTATATTTATGGCGGAAACAATCCTGCACGAGGGCTCGATTGCAGTAGCCTTATGCAATTTATTCATAAAAATGCACTTGGGGTTACCATTCCAAGAACTGCCGCTGAACAGCGTAAACGCAGTAAAACAATAAGCTACAGCGACCTTCAGCCAGGCGATATGCTTTTTTTCAAAATTGATCGTCGTAACAATCATGTTGGTATTTATATAGGTGATGGGAAATTCATCCATGCTTCATCGAGTAACCGTCGCGCGATAATCGACTCAATGAACCGACCTTATTGGAAGAAGCGATTTGTGAAGTTTGGGAGTTATTTAAATAGTTAGCAAAGCTTAACGGCCTGATTTAAAACTTGAATAGTCAAACAAAAGCCCTATTATTAGTAGCGTTACAAATTAATAATTAAATTCAGGAGTGAAATAATGGGACTTTTTGACTTTGCCCGGAACATCGGTAAAAAAATCTTTGGTAGTGATGACGATGATGCCTCAGATAAACTGCAAGCCCATATCTCAGACGACAATCCAGGCGTTGATGGCCTCAAAGTTGAAGTTAAGGATGGCGTAGCCACAATTAAGGGTGAGGCAAAATCCGCCTCCGCCTATGAAAAAGTAGTCCTCATGGCCGGCAATGCGTTAGGTATTGAAGAAGTCAGAGCAGATGAGCTAAGTGCTCCTGAGCAAACGATTGAAGTTCAGTACTACACAGTAGCTAAAGGTGACAGCCTTTGGAAAATCGCTGAAAAATTCTACGGAAACGGCAGCAAATACACTGGCATTTTTGAAGAGAATCGCGAGGTCATCAAAGATCCTGATTTGATTTTCCCTGGACAAAAGATTCGTATCCCAATGGACCAGTAATCAAGTCTTAATTGACCATTAAAAAAGCCGCTAATTTAGCGGCTTTTTTATGAGATCCGAGTAATTACGACTTTAGCAATGGCTTCCACCAGCCTGGATTATCCAGATACCAGTCAACAGTTTTAACAATACCTGTTTCAAAGGTTTCTTTAGGCGTATAACCCAATTCACGCTGACTTTTCCCCGCATCAATGGCATAACGCCAATCGTGGCCTGCACGGTCAGTGACATAAGTAATTAAATCGATAGAAGCTCTACCTTGAGCAGGAGTCGCATCAGGATATTTTTCACTCAACTCAGGTCGTTCAGCAAATCGCTTATCCATGATTTCACACAGCAGCTTAACAATGTCAATATTAGTCCACTCATTGTGGCCACCAATATTATAAACCTCTCCCAGCTTATCCTGCTTCAGGATTAAATCGATGCCTCTCGCGTGATCTTCTACATACAACCAATCCCGAATATTTTTTCCATTTCCATAAATCGGCAATGGCTTATCCGCCAATATATTGCTCAAGCACAGCGGGATTAGCTTCTCTGGAAACTGGTAAGGCCCATAGTTATTTGAGCAGTTGCTAGTCGTGACATTTAAACCAAATGTATGGTGGTAAGCCCTTACAATATGATCTGAAGCAGCTTTACTGGCTGAGTAAGGTGAATTGGGTGCATACGCATGCTCTTCGGTAAATGCAGGGTCATCATCACCCAAAGTACCGTAAACTTCATCAGTCGACACATGGTGAAAACGATGGTTTGGGTTGGCGGTTTCAGGTGAATCTATCCAAATTTTGCGCGCTGCTTTCAATAAGTTGTGCGTGCCAACAATATTGGTTTCTATAAATACATCAGGACCTGAAATAGAACGGTCAACATGACTTTCAGCAGCAAAATTTACAATCGTGTCTAATTCGTACTTAACCATCAACGATTCAACTAACGCTTGATCGCCGATATCCCCTTTTACAAAGTGAAGTTTTTCGTTCTGCTTAATATCGTCTAAGCTCAGTTCATTACCCGCATAAGTCAGAGCATCCAGCACGACAACCGTATCAGCCGGATAATTCTCCAACCAGTAATAAACGAAATTTGCGCCAATAAAGCCCGCACCACCCGTTACTAAAAGCTTATTCATTTTTTTATCCCTACGTTAATTCAGTCATCATTTTTCTTAAGGCGACGCGCCAGTGCTCTCCCGAAAGACCTAAAGCCTCCCAAGTCTGTGTTTTGTCTAACACACTGTAAGCAGGCCTACTCGCGGGAGTAGGATAGTCTGCTGTGGTTAGGGGTTTTAGTTGAATTTGATTATCGAGCAGGCCTAGCTGTTCACCCTCTTCCATGATCGCTTGTGCGAAGTCATACCAACTGGCCACACCCGCATCAGTCCAATGATGCAAACCCACTGCATCAACCTCTAATGCTTTCCAGAGAGAATTTGCTAAACCGTGTGCCCAAGTTGGTGTACCAATTTGATCTGCAATCACTCCAAGCTCAGGACGATCTCCCATAAGCCGTAACATCGTCTTAACAAAGTTAGCGCCATGAGAAGAATACAGCCATGCGGTACGTACTATATAGGCCTTGTCTCCTAACACTTCCTGAATAGCTAATTCGCCATCGAGCTTCGAGCGCCCATAATAGCCTTGCGGATTACAGGCACTATCAGGTGGAATGGGAGAATACGCGTCCCCTGAAAAAACAAAATCGGTAGAAACCTGAAGCAGCTTAATTTCATGATCAGCTGCTGCTTGCGCCAAGTTTTTAGCCCCTATTGCATTAATAGCTGCAGCCAGATCCTTTTCTTCTTCTGCTTTATCCACTGCGGTATAAGCAGCAGCGTTTATGATTGCATCAGGCTGATGAAGAGCTACAAAGTTTGTAACTGATGCTTCATCGCTGATATCCAATTGCTCTCGAGTGGCAGGAATGACCGAAATATGCTCTGGGGCGGTACGTTGTAATTCAAAACCCAACTGGCCACTAGCACCGGTTATAAGTACTTTCTTGTTCTGATTCATTATTTTCCTGATCTACAGTCAATTGCTTGGGGATTTTACGTGACCGTCAAAACTATTCAATGCTTAATCATTATCTCGCCGCCGGAACTTGCGCCCAGCAAATGCGGACAAGGAGCCCCTCAACAGGTTTAACTCACTACGAGTGATTTGAATTCGACCATATAGGCGGCGAATACGGCGCATCAGATATCGCGGGTTATCTGGGTCCAAAAAGTCGGTATCGATCATGAGCTTTTCTAACTGCGAATAAAAACCTTCCATGTCTTTGGCGTTAACAATCTCTTCATCCAAAGTACCAGCTTGTTTCGCTTCGTTTACCCCATCAAGATGAGCCACTCGACACTCATAACTTAAAATCTGAACGGCTGCCGCTACATTTAGCGAGCTATATTCAGGATTACTGGGGATGTGGACTAACTGATGGCAAAGCGCCAATTCTTCGTTAGTTAGCCCTGTTCTCTCGCGACCAAAGACAATGGCTACTTTTCCTTTCGCGCTGTTTTCACTGGCAATCACACCACATTCCCGTGGCTCAGATATCACCCAACGAAGAGTACGTTGAGACCTCGCGCTGGTACCAATAATAATCTTACAATCTGCCACTGCGTCCTCAAGCGTCTCTACCACATCGGCACTTTTCAGTATATCGTCTGCACCAGAGGCCATAGCTTCTGCCTGATCATCCGGAAAGCGTGACGGTTTGACTAAACACAAGTCACTTAAACCCATTGTTTTCATGGCTCTAGCGGCTGCACCAATATTTCCGGGGTGTGATGTTTGAATTAATACAATTCGGATATTGCTTAAGCTCATAATCTGCTATCCTGCGCGGCAATCATTGTCGTCAAAAAAGTCATATACCATGCATCCTATGCTTAATACCGCTACAGCGGCTGCCTTAAAGGCAGGAAAATTTATTTTACAACAAACCCAACGTCTCGATCAGCTCACAATCGAGAGTAAAGAATTAAATGATTTTGTTTCTGAGGTAGATCGCACCGTTGAAAATGAAATAATAAGTTCTTTAAAACGAGCCTATCCTGATCATGGCTTCCAGGGTGAAGAAAGCGACCCAATTAATCCTGAGTCAGATCACCAGTGGATCATCGACCCATTAGATGGTACCACTAATTTTCTCTATGGCGTTCCTCATTTTGCCATCTCAATCGCGTTGAAACGTAACGGCCGTCTCGAGCAAGCGGTAATTTATGACCCAACTTTGGATGAGCTATTCACTGCGAGCAGAGGTGACGGCGCACGTCTAAATAATCGCCGTATTCGCGTTAGCTCCCGCAAATCTATGCGAGGCGCGCTACTATCGACGGGTATTCCTTTCAAAGAAGAAGGGCAAGTCGATATAGACACTTACCTTCAAACACTAAAAGCCTTAAATCATGGGACAGCGGGTATCCGTCGTCACGGTGCAGCAGCACTGGATTTAGCGTATGTCGCAGCAGGCCGTTTTGATGGCTTTTGGGAGTTTGGTCTTAAACCATGGGATATGGCCGCAGGCGCATTGCTAATTCAAGAAGCGGGCGGCTTAATTAGTGGCTTGCATGGTGCAAATGACTTCTTAGAAACAGGCAACATTGTCGCTGGAAATCCTAAGGTATTTAAGGAAATGCTACAGCGCTTGCACCCAATCGTAAAGTGAAGCCGTTAGTGAAACATTAAGGAGATCGTTTGAGAACGATCTTCGCTAAACGTAAATGACAGACACAAAAAAGGGAGCCGAGGCTCCCTTTTCTGATCAAAGATATTATTACTCTGGAGTAACGTTCTCTGCTTGAGGACCTTTCTGTCCCTGTGTTACTTCCATCGTTACGCGCTGACCATCGTGCAGTGTTTTACGGCCGTCACCGTTAATTGCGGAAAAATGTACGAATACATCCTTACCACCTTCTTGCTCGATGAAACCAAAACCTTTCTCATCGTTGAACCACTTAACGGTACCTTGTACTGAATTTGACATATTACTTCTCTTGGATATAAAACACCGCGTCTGCGGCTTACTAGAAACTTGATTGAATACTATTTTTATTGGCAATGCAAACATTTATTGCATTTATTTATCGAAAATGGCATGCACACACGGTTTTGGCCAATTATTATTCAAATAATTACCAAAAACCAAACAATTTATTCTGATATTAATTCTTGCAATCTTACTTACTGAATGTGCTGAAGAATTCCGTCCAGCTCATCCAAATTATTATATTCAATAACCAACTTACCTTTGCCACGGTTGTTGTATTGAATCGCCACACCCGCCCCAAGCTTCTCCGACAATGACTGTTCAAGCTTCGTTACTTCAATTGCCTTCACTGGCTGAGCTTTTTGCTTTGAGAGTCCCGCTTGAGCTTCTAAAATTGATTTAACCAATTTTTCAGTATCACGTACTGACATTTGGCGATTAACTACTTTATTAGCCGCCTCAACTTGTACCATCTCTTTCAACATGAGCAACGCACGGGCGTGGCCCATGTTTAACTTACCAGAATCAAGAAGCTCTTTTGTCGCAAGCTCAAGATCTAGCAAACGCAGGGAGTTAGTGATGGCTGAGCGAGAACGGCCAACAGATTCCGCCGTTTGTTGATGCGTCAAACCAAATTCTAAAATTAACCGATTCATCGCAATCGCCTCTTCCAAAGGGTTGAGGTCTTCACGTTGAATATTTTCAATCAAAGACATCGCTGCTGCCGTTTGATCTGGAATCCGTCGAACTAGTGCAGACACTTCATGCAGACCTGCAATTTGTGCAGCACGCCAGCGACGCTCACCTGCAATTAACTCGTAACGACCATCATCTAAGCGACGAACGATTACAGGCTGAATTAAGCCCTGAGCTTTTATCGACTCAGCAAGTTCTTGTAATGCGCCAGGATCCATATTGGTTCTTGGCTGATATTGCCCACGGCATATTTTTTCAACGGGCAGTTTCTTTAGCTCACCGTCTTTAATGTCTTTTTGATCATTTGCGCCAGAACTCAGCAGCATGTTCAAACCGCGATCGCCGAGTCCGCTTTTACGAGGTGCCTTACGCTTTTCCATTAAGCTGCCGCCTTTCTTGAAGGATCTTTTCTTAGTACTTCCGCCGCTAACGCCAAATACGCAAGCGCTCCCCGTGAAGTCTTGTCATACATTAACGCTGGTAAACCATAACTTGGTGCCTCAGCTAAGCGTATATTTCTTGGTATCGCCGTGTTGTAGACTTTGTCTTTAAACACAGCCATCAATTCTTTTGAAACGTCACGAGATAAATTACTTCGTGGGTCATACATGGTTCTTAAAAGGCCGCAAATATGTAAATCTGGATTTGCCGCTTCTTTTATTGTCTCGATGGTCCTAATCAGGGCCGACAATCCTTCCATCGCGTAATACTCACATTGCATAGGGATTAGCACGGAGTCTGCTGCAACCAAAGCATTCACGGTTAGCATATTTAACGAAGGCGGACAGTCAATAATGACAAAATCATAATCGTTACGAACGCTTCGTAACGCGGTTTCTAAACGATATTCGCGCTCTTCTAGCCCCATTAGAGTAACTTCTGCGATTGTTAAATCTGGGCCACCAGAAATAGCACTCATTCGAGTATTGGGAATCGCTTGTATCGACTGCTTAATATTGCCGTCATTGATTAGCACATCGCTTAATGGCGCAGGAGGATTGTGCTTATCTAAGCCAAGGCCTGTCGTAGCATTTCCCTGCGGATCCATATCAATCATCAATACACTGCGTTTTACCGCGTGTAATGAAGCAGCAAGATTGACACTTGTGGTGGTTTTGCCCACTCCGCCCTTCTGATTTGCGACTGCAATCACTCTACTCATTAGATGTCCCGATTATACTAATACACATAGCGATGGATTAACCCGACATGGGCAGACAATAATAACACAGCCTTCCGGCAAGCTCACCAATCAAGCTCATCAAACACCACACGGTAATAAAATTTTGCTGAACGGCTTTCTACACCACCATCAGGCTTGCGTCAATCTGCTACAACGCTTAACATTCTCGCTCTTTAGATTTGACCTTAAAATGGATAATAATTATGCGCAGCCATCATTGCGGACACGTTGACGAAACATTACTAGAACAAACCGTAACCGTTTGTGGCTGGGTTAATAGTCGCCGAGATCACGGCGGGGTTATCTTTATCGACCTACGTGATGGCCAAGGCTTGGTGCAAGTTGTTGTTAATCCTGACAATGCTGAGGTTTTCGCTCGAGGCGAAAAAACCCGCAATGAGCATATCCTGCAAATTACAGGTGTCGTTAAACCACGCCTTGAAGGCACGATTAACGACAAGCTACGCAGTGGTAAGATCGAAATCATCACGACTGAGTACGAAGTACTAAGCGCTTCAGAAACACCTCCTTTTCAGTTAGATGATAACGTTGGTGAAGACGTTCGCTTAAAATATCGCTACGTAGACTTGCGCCGCACCGAAATGCAACAGCGCATGCGCACTCGCGCCAAGATGACTTCAGTGGTTCGCCATTACTTAGAAGATAATGACTTCTTAGAAATCGAAACACCGATGCTAACTAAGGCAACCCCTGAAGGTGCTCGCGATTATTTAGTCCCTAGTCGTACTCACCCAGGCAACTTCTTTGCGCTTCCTCAATCACCACAACTATTTAAGCAGTTGTTGATGATGGGTGGAATGGATCGTTACTATCAAATTGTTCGCTGTTTCCGTGATGAAGACTTACGAGCGGATCGCCAGCCTGAATTCACCCAGATAGATGTCGAGATGTCGTTTGTAAAAACCAACGACGTCATGGACATGATGGAAAACATGATCCGTAAGATGTTCAAGGAAGTGCTGGATGTAGACTTCCCTGAAAAGCTGCCACAAATGGATTACTCAGAGGCAATGCGTCGTTTTGGTTCTGATAAGCCAGACATGCGTAACCCGCTAGAATTAGTTGACGTTGCTGACTTGATGAAAGACGTAGAATTCAAAGTCTTCTCAGCACCCGCTAATGACCCGAAATGTCGTGTTGCAGCGATGCGCTTGCCAAAAGGTAACGACCTGAGCCGTAAAGACATCGATGGCTACACTAAGTTTGTTAGTCGTTACGGCGCACGTGGCCTAGCTTACATCAAAGTTAATGCAATCGTTGATGGCATTGAAGGCCTTCAATCTCCTATCCTAAAGTTCCTTCCAGATGATGTGGCACTTAGCATTATGGAGCGAGTCGGTGCTGAAGATGGCGACTTAGTATTCTTTGGTGCTGATAAGGCTAAAATTGTTAACGATGCGCTGGGTGCGTTACGTGAGCAACTAGCAAAGGATCTTGATCTGCTTAAGGGCGACTGGGCTCCACTTTGGATTGTTAAATTCCCAATGTTCGAGTGGGATGAAAAGAACGATCGCTTCCAAGCACTTCATCACCCATTTACTGCGCCGAGCTGTTCTGCTGAAGAGCTTATCGCTAACCCAGGCGAAGCATTGTCTGACGCTTACGACATGGTTATCAATGGTTACGAAGTCGGTGGTGGTTCGATTCGTATTAATGATCCAGTTATGCAATCAAGCGTATTCGAAATACTAGGCATTGGCGAAGAAGAAGCGACTAGCAAGTTCGGTTTCTTACTAGACGCTTTAAAGTTTGGTTGCCCTCCGCTAGGTGGATTGGCGTTTGGTTTGGATCGTTTAGTTATGCTAATGACCGGCACGGAAAATATTCGTGACGTAATTGCGTTCCCTAAGACTCAGACAGCGGCTTGTCCATTGACAGATG
>CALHTA010000362.1 GCA_938038645.1 uncultured Thiotrichaceae bacterium | reverse complement strand
CCTGATCATTTTTACTTCTGTTGGCGCTTATATATACTCGGATCGAGTCTTAATTTACGGCCACAAGCATTGCATATTTCATAAAGAGAACCGTATTTTTTATACAGTAGTGTACTCAGTACAATCCCGTTAGTGTTAGCAGTGGTTGCTTTATTGTAGCCATTACCATTTTCATAGACACCAGAATACCAACCCTTCTTAGGATCATATGCACTCTCAACTTGGCGCTTTAGCACCTGAGTGTACTCTTCATCTGGGTATAATAACGCTAGCGTTAAGGCCGCTTTAGTCGAAACGCTTTTCAGGTCGTTATATTGAACACCTCTATCTGTCGTGGTGTTCCATGGCAAGCCCGCAGTGAATATCGTGTTATAAATAAAGTACGGCTTACGATCGACGTTATCCTCTGACACAGCAGTTACAATACCAGTGCGCTTGTAACGCTCCTGTTGCACGTCAAATATGTTGCGAACTAATGGTCTATTTTCATCATCATAACCGTGCTCCATGACATCAAGACCATAAGATTCAGTTACCACATAGTTATAAGCACCTAGCTGACGAGGGTCACGACTGTCAAACGCCACTGGCACATCATAGATCTTCATGCTGCTGAAAAACTCATTGTTGTAAACAGCCGCGACAGACTGATCAAAGCCCAGTTCTTTAAACACTTTACCTGCGTATTGCTCATAACCTAACCGGCCTTCTTGCAACACCCTGACTTTTTTAGAAACAGGGTCCAGTGCTAGACCATACATCTGGCCCTTGTTGATCAAACGGTCGTAGTTCCAACGTGACAAAACCTTACTTGAGTGAGTTTCATATTTTGGAAACTTACAGGACAAAGTGTTTAACCATGATATTAAACGCGCCAAATCGAGAGTCGATACGCCAATTCCATCTTCTGTCGCTTTGTTACGATAGTCCACCATCTCGGCAGTCTTCGTGTTGTATACCTTATTCGGTGCCTCATCGTTGAACAGTTTCATCGTGCTCAGCGTTTTGATTAAGGCAACAATACGATCATCAAATTCTTTTTGGTCAATAAAACCAAAGTCATGAGCAGCGATCGTTGCCGCCAAAGCTGAGCCCGTATCCCACATAGTCGTTGAAGGATATTGGTTAGCCGAGTTGACCAAACCAGTTTTCGGCTGGTAGTTGTTTTCGTAATACGTCCAGGCAATTCGTGCCGTTTTAAGATCGTCTTCGCACAAACCGCTCTTTGCCTTAAAGCAGGCATGAACAGGAGGTTCAGGTGTACCACACATTCCAACGTTTTCAGCCGCCTTTTTATTGGCAAACAGCTCAGAAGGATCTCTGTCACCGGTAGAGTTTTTAACCTGATAGCTAGTCCAAGTGATAATTCCAATACCCAGCAGCGAACCAAGAACTAATGGCAAATAACGTTTTAAGGTTGACTGTTTCTTATTATTGTTAGTTGTCTCATCCATTTTTATTTACCTTTTTCTTGAATGATTTGATTCAGTGTTGAATAAACGGGCTGTGCCGTTGCTTTGGCATCGCCTTTGCCCCATGCATTAACTAGTGCATCGATTTTAGGCATGAGCCCTCTAAGTGCTTTTTGTTTATCTGGGTAAGTATCCCCTGCTTTCCAAATGCTCTTTTTAGTGCTTTTGATAAGCTTTGCGGCTTCTTTATATTTTTTATTAAATCGCAACAATTCAGCATTTAGTACCATTGCGTGAGTCGCATTGAAACTGGTTAAAAACTGTTGCTTGGAAAGCTTAGCTGCGAGCTTCTTTTTCTCTGCGCTAATTAAATTTTGACTCTCTATATAGGCTTGAATCGACTCGATTTTCTCATTGCTTGCCTCTTGAGCGGACACAGAAGCGCTCGCCTCTTTAACAAGCTTATTTTCAAGATTACTAAGCTGCAAACTCATCTGTCGAGATGACTGCATAGAATTATATGAAAACCACGAGAGAAGCAAAATGATAGCGACATTGATTGATCGATACAGCATAGGAGTGCACCCAAAATTTTCTTATTATTGTTATATTACGACGGATACAGTTGCTCGTTTGAAAGGTGATGTAGCAGTCCGTCTATTTTTTATTCATTGTGTTTTACATCACGAAATCATTATGTCACACTTAAATTCGAAGTTACAAGTGAATAATAAAAATTATTAAAACAATGACTTACCTGAATACTCCATGAATATTTTAATCGTAGACGATGCTAAGGACATGCGCTTTATCATCAGTAGCATTGTCAAAAAGCTAGGACACACTTTCACCGAAGCGGTGGACGGTGAGGATGCGTGGAGCAAACTACAGGCCGACAGATTCGACGCAATTTTGTGTGATTGGCAAATGCCGAGATTAGATGGAATAGGCCTTTGCAAACGTATTCGAGAACACGATTTCCCCAATTATATCTACATAATACTGCTCACGGGTTTGAGTGGAAAAAAGAATATTTTAGATGGTATTAACGCCGGTGCTGATGGCTTTACTTCAAAACCAGTCAACCTAGACGAAATACGTATTCGCTTGTTGGCTGCGCAACGGGTCGTTACGCTAGAAAACGACATTGCTGAAAAAAATAAAGCACTACAAGAAGCGCATGATCGTATCGAAAAAGACCTTAAAGAAGCGGCATCTACCCAGCTTAAATCGCTACCAGATCCACTCACGGAAGGGTCCATAAAAACCGACTGGTTTTACAAACCTGCTATTTATATTGGCGGTGATACGTTTGACTATTATAAAACTCAAAATGGATGTTTTGTTTTCTACAGTGTCGATATTTCGGGACATGGTATTTCAGCCGCAATGCTGTCTATGTCTTTACAAGTTTCACTGGGACTGAAGCGTGGTTTGTATGGCGGCCCAGTCACGCGTGAGAGACTAGAAGAAATTCCGGCGTTATTTGCTAGCAACCTAAATAAGCGTTTACTGGATCAAGGCTCGGCTCATTACCTGACGATGCTGTTTGGCATCGTTGATATGCACACCAATAAAATCTACTTCGTTCAAGCCGGTCACCCACACCCTTACATCAATAAACGAAGTGAAAACACCATTCTTCCTCTGGAAGTTAATGGCTTTCCTGTTGGGCTTTTCGACGGCGTTGAATATGAAACCCAAGTGATACAAATGGAACGCGGCGATCAGTTTATCGTTTATTCAGATGGTATCAGTGAAAATAATTCTATTATTAACAATGAGGCATTGGAGGGCAAAAACCTAACAGAACACTTCGACAAGATTAAACACTTAAACGCAAAACAAATGAATGAGGCCATCTCTACGCAATGGCTTTCACAAGAACAAATAGACGAGCTTCCTGATGATGTTAGCTTTCTAATTATTGAATTCGATGACCCCCTAAATAATAACAATTAACCCCAAGAGAGAGAAAATGAACATACAACTACAAAAAAATGATGGTCTTACTACTGCAACATTGGATGAAACTCGATTGGATGCTTCGGTTGCGCCTGAGTTCAAAGCGGCCATGGAAGATATTATCTTATCCGGCAACAACCAATTGATTCTAGATATTAGCAAGCTGAGCTTCATGGACAGCAGTAGCTTAGGTGCGATGGTTGCCGTTTTAAAGCAAATTGGCGGTACTGGAAAAATGGTCATCATAGGTGCATCGGGTGCCGTTCTAGAACTATTCAAACTAACTAGAATGGACCGTATCTTTACTTTGACCAGTGATATCGAAACGGCTAAACAATACTTTTGATTCAGATTGAAGGGATTTTTTGACACTACTTCATTGAGGGCACAGTAGTGGAGCGATTCAACATCGCTCCACGCTTATCAGACTATGTGTAAACTAAATATTAATAGCGACTTTTCAGAAGTAAGACTTGGGTCGGACCTTCTACAAGAATTTTGCGCAAAGCATGACATCAATGTTACGACACAGGGTCACCTTGAACTGATATTAGTCGAAGCATTAAATAATGTTGTCGAGCATGCTTACAAGGAGAACCCTGAAGGCGAAATATTAATTGAGCTGGAAAAGGCCGAAAGTAAAACGGTAATGAAAATTACAGACTCGGGTATTGCGGCTCCCGGAACGGTCTTAATTGAAGGTTCAGACTTACCGAATGAGAATATGTTACCGGAAGGTGGCTGGGGTTTATGTCTCATTCAGGCACTAACCGATAAAATAGAATATTTCCGCTATCCTGATCACAACACATTAGTACTAACTAAAGAATTAGCAGCTTAAATAAGCACCATACCGAAGACATCAAATAAAAATAATAAGCATAAAGGTCTAAAATGGGTTTTTATTTCGAAAAATTTGAGGGAAGGAAGCCCGAACCACCATTACCTCACTCCCCTTCTAGGGAACTGTTATGGCAGTATCTCGCGGTAATAAACCTTACCTTAGGCGTTTGGTATATCTATTGGCGCTGGACTGAATCCTTAAATTTTGAAGCATTATGGTACGCAGTACCGCTAGTGCTAGCAGAGACAGCCGCATTTATCGGTCTTTGTTTATTTACTTTCAACCTTTGGAAAGTAGAAGACACTCCACAGCAATCACCACCTTCATCCCTTAGTGAAGTTGTAAGCTATGACCCACAAAAAGACAGGCCATTAGAGATTGACGTCTACTTCCCTACTTATGATGAAGATCCTGAGTTAGTGAGGCTTAGCTTACAAGATGCTAACCGGGTGACCTACCCTTCCGACATTAATATCAAGATTCACGTATTGGATGATGGCAAGCGCGCCACCATGCAAAAAGTAGCGGAGGAAGAAGGAGCAAACTATATTACTCGCGACAATAACATGGGTTATAAAGCGGGTAACCTAAGAAATGCGATGGAGCAAACCAGCGGTGACTTTATCGTCATATGCGATGCTGATACCCGACCATTTCCAACAATTCTTGAACATACGCTAGGCTATTTTCGCGACCCTGATGTCGCATGGGTGCAAACTCCTCAATGGTTTTTTGACCTGCCTGAAGGCCGTTCACTGCCAGATCATTTAGGAAAATACTTATCGACTCCTGGCCAACTGCTTGGCAAAGGCATAGAGAAAGTATTCGGTCCTGTCAAAGTGGGAGCAGATCCCTTTGTGAATGAGCCCAAAATGTTCTACGACGTTATACAACGCCGCAGAAACTGGTGTAATGCCTCATTTTGCTGTGGTGCTGGCTCTATTCATCGGCGCGAAGCTGTTATGGAAGCCGCCTTGAAAGCTTATGCATCGGCGATTGATACTGAAGTCACAAAAAACAGTAACCTAATCACAAAACTCACTGGGGAAGATAAAATTGACCCCGTCGCTGAGGCAGGCCTTAAGCATCAGGTTTTACAGGATAACGAGTTCACTCCTTATCGTTTTCACGTATCTGAGGATATTTATACTTCCATAGTCTTGCATTCTGATGAGGACAGAAACTGGAAGTCTGTCATGCACCCTGAAGTGGAATCTAAGATGCTTTCTCCTCAGGACTTGCTGAGCTGGACCGTGCAAAGGTTTAAATACGCAGGTGGTACCTTAGACATTGCAAAAAATGACAACCCTGTTCTTTTAAAAGGGATGAGCCTGCCACAACGACTAATGTACGCCACAACGATTTGGTCATACTTAGGGGGAATCTGGAATGCGATTTTCCTATGCGCTCCACTGATTTACTTGTTTACAGCGATTGCGCCTGTCGACGCCTATTCGATGGACTTTTATGCGCATATCTTACCGTTCCTTTTGATGACTGAGCTTTCCTTTATGGTCGGTTGCTGGGGCATTGCCGGTTACCAATCCAAAGCCTCTTATTTATCGTTTTTCCCAAACAACTTACGGGCAATTTATACCGTTCTCAAAGGTGAAAAGATTAGTTTTCCAGTTACACCTAAGGACCGCCAGGAAGGTAGCTTTTTGCATTTAGTCATACCTCAACTTAGCATCATTGTATTAACCACTTTGGGAATCATTTATGCCTGGTGGCAGTACTCGATGGGTCAGGTAAGTTTCTCTATTGACGGTGTTTTACTCAATACTTTTTGGGGGCTTAACAATATTCTTGCCATGAGTGGGATCATTGCTGCCGCACTCTGGAAGCCCGACAACGAAACGGTTCGAAGCGAAGAAAAAGAACAAGAAAACGCTCCAATCGTAGAACAACCACTAGCAGAAGGTCAGACATGAGTTTCAAACAAAATCTAATTCGAGCCCGCGGCCATATTGTTTTTATGCTCGCATTAATTACCGCCTTTGGTATTGTTATTTCATTAGAGAGAGTCGACTTTGAAAACCGAGTATCTGCGCGCGTGAACATTAAAAACGATACGATTATCGAGTTACCCGAACGCCGTGCATTAACTGCAGAAGAGATAGAGTGGGCCAAAATTGCGTGGAAGTATTTTGAGAACAACACCATAGAAGAGACGGGCATGGTGAACTCTGCGCATAAATATAACGCTTCGACACTATGGGATACCTCTTCATACATGATGGGCCTCATTGCGGCTCAGCGCATAGAAATCATCTCTGAAAGCATATTTAAACACCGCATGAAATCATTGCTAGAGAGCTTGGCTAAGCTTCCGCTTTACGAAGGGCGCTTGCCTAATAAATCGTACAATACCATCAACTTGAAAATGGTTGACTATAAAAACAAAACCACTCCGCAAGGTATTGGTTGGTCTGCGATTGATATTGGCCGAGTGATGGTGCCCATCAACGTTTTAGTATGGAATTATCCTGAATTTACAGCTGAAGTTCAGGCGATCCTGAAGCGCTGGGACCTAAATGCGATGGTCAAAGATGGAAGTCTTTATGGTGCTCTCAGAGAAAACGACAAAACGCTCTACTTGCAAGAAGGCCGTCTTGGCTACGAAGAATACGCCGCTAAGTCGATGCAGCTCATGGGTTACGACGTGTCTGAAGCAATTGACTACCAGTCGTGGTTAAAATTCGTTGATATTTACGATATCAATGTCGCTACCGATAGCCGTAGACCTGAAGAGTTTACCGCACACAACTACGTAGTTAGCGAACCTTACATTCTGGATGGCCTTGAGTTTGGTTGGGATCAAGTGTCACAACAGTTCTCAAACAGAGTTTATGCCGTTCAAGAAGCCCGCTACAATGATACGGGTATTTTAACGGCGGTGAGTGAGGACAACATTGATGTTGCGCCCTACTTCGTCTACAACACGGTCTTTACGGGTGGTAAAGCATGGAACGCCATTACAGAAAGTGGTGAGGATGCAAGTGAGTTTAAAAGCCTCAGTACAAAAGCCGCTTTTGGTTGGCACGCACTTTATGAAACAGAGTACACAACCAAACTAATTGACACGGCGAGTAAGTTGTTTGACCCAGAAAAAGGCTTCTATTCTGGTTTATATGAGAAAACAGGGCTGCCTAACAAGGCACTCACCGCAAACACCAATGGAATTATTCTTGAGTCATTGGCTTACAAATCGCTAGGTCCATTACTCAAGCCAGGACAAAAACTAGCCAGCAATTAGGGCTAGTTTTTCAACCACCGCTGTAACACCCGATCCAAGTCATCCGTGTCGATTGGCTTAGTCAGGTAATCGTCCATTCCACTCCCTAAATACTCTTCCGCCGCGCCTTGCATAGCGTTGGCGGTTAGAGCAACGATAGGAGTAGTGCTATACCCTGAAGCAATCATCTTTTCTTTAATCGTTTGCATCGCTTTGATACCGCCCATTCGAGGCATTTGAATATCCATCAAAATAAGATCGAAACGTTGTTCACTGCAAATATCGACGGCTTCTATCCCGTCATTCGCGATAGTCACCTGCATAGCGCGTTTTTTGAGCAATGAACCAGCGACCATTTGATTAACTTTGTTATCTTCAACCAGTAGTATGCGTGGAGGACTGGCAAAACCTTCAAACCAAGCCTTTTCAGCCGCACTTTCTCCCGTCGCTTGTGAAGCTGACAGCTTTACGTTTCCGAGCAAGAAATCACGCAGTCTCGCCTGACAAATAGGTTTCATCGTCGAAGCGATCAACCTTTCTTGTATCAAGTCGCTAAGCTCAGTTTTAACTTCATTGACACCTCTTATAAACAACCAGTCACTACTCGCACCATATCCTTTGACATGCTGATAGAGTTGATCAAATTGAGTTGAGTCCAAGTTGTCGATATCGATAATAAATTTTTGATAATCCTCAGAGTTTTCTCTATGCCATGAGAACAATTCTGTCAGAGAAGTCGCCATCGAGACATCAACACCCAATGCGGTAAACTGATCCTTCATGACTGGAGCAATGAGCTCATTCGCTTGGTATAGAGCAAAACGCCCTTTTAGCGGCGGGGCTTCTGAGTAGTCGTCGCGAACCGTAAATGGAAGCTCTACCCAAAAACTACTGCCCTTTCCAACTTCGCTGTCTAACCCAATATCACCATTCATTAACTTCGCAAGACGCTTACAGATGGATAAGCCTAGGCCTGTTCCCTGCGGGTTTGAGATATCATACTTCCCTTGGGTAAATGGCATAAATAAGGCTTTCTGAAAGACCTCATCAATGCCTTGCCCGGTATCATTGACTTCAATGCGTAAGTTGACAATGTCACCTCCTGAAGCCTGCGCATTTACTTTTAAAAGCACATAGCCTTCAGTGGTAAATTTGAGCGCGTTGCCCAGCAGATTTACTAAGATCTGGCGTAGTCTTTGGGGATCACCAATCAGGCCATTGGGTACATCGCTGTCAATAAGGCAAAGCAGCTCAAGGCGCTTATTCGCCGCTGTAATCGCCATCGAGCTAAAAATATCAACGAGTAATGCATCAAAGAAAAACGGTAGACTCTGTATTTCAAACTTGCCAGCCTCTAGCTTCGACAAATCGAGAATATCGTTAATGATGGTTAGTAAGGATTCAGAGGATGAGCGAATGACTGATGCTTGTCGCTTTTGCTCCTGTGTCAGATCGGTATCTAACAGCAAATGCGACATACCAATAATGCCATTCATTGGGGTGCGAATCTCATGACTCATCGTACTTAGGAAAGTGGTTTTAGCACGGTTAGCATCTAAAGCGCTGTCTCGAGCTTCTTCAAGCTCTTTGGTTCGCTCCAAAATTTGCTCTTCTAATGAGCCTGTCAGAGCCTGTAACTCTTTGTTGGTGTGAAACAGTTCGCGACTTTTTTTCTCTAACAGTGCTTCGGCTTGTTTCCTAGCGTTACGCTCCCTTTCAAAACGTCGCTGCAACAGTTTTAAGTCGTCACTCACCGATCAGGCCGCCACTTTTTCCAGCGTAAATCGAGCGTGTGTTCCATCACCTGATAAATCCTCTACAGAAACGGTAATGTTTTCTTTGAAGTGCGCAATACACCCTAAAATCAAACCTTCAGCAACGGGTGCAAATGGGCGTACCGACTGATAAGTCATTTCCATTTTGTTCGGCTCAGGCTGTTCAGTTGCGAATGTTGGCAACTCAGCGTCAGGATATAACTTTTGCACTTCAACATGCACATGGTTTTCTATCATCCCTAAGAAGCTAAAGCAGGTATCTCTACCTTCAAAAAACTCTGGGTATAAATCGACAAAACGTCCAAACAAATGCTCGCCGAACACCTTCACCAAAGGCACAACTTCAACGCCTGACTCTTTACTTAAGTGGCCAACCATTTCAATCAATTCGCTGTGGTGATAAGTCCCTACTGAAGTATAAGCGCCGCCCGTTACAAGATCAGATGCATCAATGATTTTGTCTGCGACTTCAGGAGAGAATTTTTCCTCAACCATTTCAAGAAACTCAGTGAAGATAATGCCTTTCATATTTTCAAACCCTGTAATGTTTTTATTATTAAATGATTGTCAAATGGCCCCGATAGCCGTGTTGAAAATAGTAACATTAATTACTGAGTGAATCACCACTTCAGTCAGTAGTAAGTTGCTTTTCGGTCAACCTAGAAAAAGTTAGGATTTTTGCTCTCGTAGGCATAAATAATTACTCAGCCAAGCAAAAATATCGTACTCTTCAATCTATCGTTTTTTTAAGGAGCATCTTATGAGCTGGCAGAGACAAATCCTCCGCGTCAATTTAAGCACGCAGACATGCGCCATCGAGCCTTTAAACATGGAATGGGCTCAACAGTACATGGGCCAACGAGGTCTTGGCACTAAGTATCTTCTTGAAGAAATGGACCCAGCTGTTGATGCGCTGTCCCCAGAAAACAAACTGATTTTTGCTACTGGCCCTTTGACAGGAACGATGGCTTCTACCGGTGGACGTTATTCGGTTATCACAAAAGGTGCTTTAACCGGCGCGATCGCGTGCTCAAACTCAGGTGGTAAGTTCGGTGCAGAACTTAAGTTTGCAGGTTACGACTTAGTCATCATAGAAGGTGCCGCTGCAAAGCCTGTTTATCTACATATTGAAAATGACAACGTGGAACTGCTTGATGCATCTCATCTTTGGGGTAAATCAGTTTGGGAAGCTGAAGAAATGATTCACGCAACTCATAAAAACCCCCAAATGAAAATTGCCTCCATCGGTCAAGCCGGAGAAAAACTTTGCCGCTACGCCTGTGTTGTCAATGACTCTCACCGTGCCGCTGGCCGTTCAGGCGTTGGAACCGTAATGGGTTCAAAAGGTTTAAAAGCGATTGCTGTTAGAGGCACCAAAGGTGTTCGAAGTGATGGCGATATGAAAGCGATGTTCAAAACGGTAAATACCGTGAATGCCCGCATGAATGACCGTGGAGAACTTTCGCGAGACGGGACTATTGCCATGATGGATGTGGTTAATACATTCGGTGCAATGCCAACGCGTAACAACCGTGAAGTGCAGTTTGAAGGCGCGGACAAGCTCAATGCCGAAGCGATGCAAACGCCAAACGAGAATGGCCATACGAATCTTGTCACAAATGCGGCCTGTTTCGGCTGCACCGTAGCCTGTGGGCGTATTTGTAAAATTGACCCTACCCACTTCTCAGTCAAAGACAAACCCCAATACCACAAAGCTTCTGGTGGACTGGAGTATGAAACAGCCTATGCGCTAGGTGCCGCCTGTGGTGTTGATGATATTGATGCAGCAACTTACGCTGGTTTCTTATGCAATGAATACGGCATGGACCCTATCTCACTCGGTGGTTCGATCGCAGCCGCAATGGAGCTGTATGAGATAGGCGCTATAACAAAAGAACAAACAGACGGCGTTGAGCTTAAGTTTGGATCAGCTGAAGCCTTGTGTGAAATTACTGAAATGGTTGGTCTAGGTAAAGGTTTTGGCCTGGACGTCGCAATGGGTTCTAAACTACTGACTGCAAAATACGGTCACCCCGACTTATCGATGGCGGTAAAAGGTCAAGAGTTTGCTGCTTATGATGGACGTGGAATGCAAGGCATGGGCCTAGCATATGCCACTAGTAATCGTGGCGCCTGTCACTTACGCGCTGACCCATACAGTTCAGACTTTGAAACAACGGATACTTCCGGTAAAGCTGACATCGTTCGATTCTCTCAGGACCAGGTCGCAAGTATTGACTCTAGTGGCCTTTGCCTATTCCCTGGCGGTGCAGGCTGGACAATGGAAGATTATTGCGAACTGATCAATGCAGCTTGTGAAGGCGACTGGGACATGGAACGCTTTAATCAAACGGGTGAGCGTATTTGGAATATTGAGCGTGTTTTTAACATTCGTGCGGGCCTTAGAAAAGCAGACGACACACTTCCGAAGCGTATCCTTGAGGAGCCCGCAACATCGGGAACCGCTGAAGGCCAAGTTTGTCGGTTAGACGAGATGTTACCGAGCTATTATGAACTTCGAGGTTGGGATAGCGAAGGTATGCCAACTGAGGCAACCATGTCCCGACTTGGTTTGATATAAGTTATTTAGATGAAGATTTCTTTAAAAATGTTGGGTGGTCTGCGGGTGTTTTTACCCACCGCAGGCGAGTTTTCTCGTTGTGATTTACAGCTTAATGAAGGGGCGACTATAAATGACGTCATTGCTAAAGTGGGTTTAGCAGACGACAGGCCGTTCTTTATTATGTTTGATGGCAAGAAAATTCAAGAAGAAGACTATGGTACCCCGCTTAAAGAGGGTGATGAGGTCATCATGTTTCCACCCGTTAAGGGTGGTTAACACTTAACCTAAAAAGCCCATAACACCTTCAAATGTTATGGGCTTTTTTTTGTAACAACTGTAGTTACGATTTTCTAAGGTCAACCACTCGCTGCGCTTTACCCTGTGAACGTGCCACCTCACCTTCTGCTTTCACGTTCACTTTAGCCGTGACACCCACCATATTTTTCACCTGTTGCTGCAGCGCTTTGGCCGCTTCTGTTCTTGCAGTTTCATCAATATCATTACTGCGTGCTTCAACATTAACCGTCAGGTTATCCATATTGCCATCTCGGCTAATTTCTAATTGATAATGGGGCGATAGGTTGGCTATTTTAAAGATCTGTTCTTCAATCTGCGTTGGGAATACGTTTACTCCCCTGATAATCATCATGTCATCCGAACGCCCCGTGATTTTTTCCATACGGCGCATCACTGTCTCGCTACCCGGCATCAACTTACTTAAATCACGCGTACGATAACGAATCACTGGCATCGCTTCTTTGCTCAGCGTAGTAAACACCAACTCCCCTTCTTCGCCATCAGCGATTGGCGTCAGCGCTTCTCTATCAACTATCTCAGGGTAGAAAAAGTCCTCCCAAATGGTTGGGCCATCTTTGGTCGTCACAAACTCCTGTGCCACACCGGGACCCATGATCTCAGACAAGCCATAAATATCGACCGCATCCATGCCCATACGCACTTCGATTTCTTCACGCATGGAATTAGTCCAAGGTTCAGCGCCAAAGATACCCACTCGCAGCGAAGAAGTTTTAGGATCAATACCCTGACGGTCAAATTCATCCGCAATATTCAAGCAGTAGGATGGTGTCACCATGATGATATCGGGTTTGAAATCTTGGATGAGCTGTACTTGCTTTTCAGTATTTCCACCAGACATTGGGATAACGCTACAGCCTAGTTTCTCAGCACCATAGTGAGCCCCTAAACCACCCGTAAACAGACCGTAACCGTAAGCGACGTGGACCATGTCCGAAGCTTTACCCCCTGCCGCCCAAATTGAACGTGCCACAAGCTCTGCCCAGCGATCCACATCTCCAATTGTATAACCAACAACCGTCGGTTTACCCGTGGTTCCACTTGAAGCATGGATTCTAGCAACCTGCTCACGAGGGACTGCAAACATACCAAATGGATAGTTATCGCGAAGGTCTTCTTTAGTTGTATAAGGAAACTTGCTGATGTCTGAAAGCTGTTTGAAATCATCAGGATGCACACCGGCATCATCAAACTTCTTTTTGTACATGGGTACGTTGTTGTAAGCGAGCTCCAAAGTCCATTTCATACGCTGTAACTGAAGCGCCTGAAGCTCATCCTTACTGGCATTTTCAACTGAACTTAAACCACCACTAGGGAAAGTACTCATGGTTTGATCTCCTCAATAAATTACAACGTGCA
>CALHTA010000361.1 GCA_938038645.1 uncultured Thiotrichaceae bacterium | reverse complement strand
TGGTTGAAGTCACAAACAGTATTTCAGGGTATTCCATATCCGCTTTAACGTTATGATATGGCGATATCGACTCCAAGAACTCGCGCTCCGTCGCATCATCTGGGTCACCGTACTCGCCCATCCATGAAGCACCAGCGAGTAGGGTGTGGTAACGCAGCATGTCGAGCAGTGGCACCTGACAGATCACTGCGTTAAATAGATCGGGGCGTTGAGTAAACATCACCCCTACTAACAAACCACCGTTGGAACCACCTTGCACGCCTAAATGCTGAGGCGAGGTAATCTTCTTTTCAATCAGGTCTTCAGCGACTGCAATGAAATCATCAAAAATGACTTGGCGCTTGGTTTTTAATCCGGCTTGGTGCCATTTTGGACCAAACTCTCCACCACCTCGAATGTTCGCCAGCACATAAACACCGCCTTGCTCTAACCATAACTTTCCACGAATCGCGGCGTAGCTTGGCGTCAGTGACACTTCAAAGCCACCGTAACCATAAAGCAGAGTAGGGTTGCTGCCATCCAGTTTGCAGTCCTTAGCGCGCACCACAAAGTAGGGCACTTGTGTTCCGTCGCTTGAAGCCGTTTCAAACTGTTCAACGACCATGGTTGAGCCATCAAACCAAGCGGGTAGGGACTTAGCCTGCTTTTTTTCCTGTGTGGCGGTGTTGTACAGCCATAGCGTTGTGGGTGAGACAAAACCTTCGGTGATGATGAAGGCTTCTTCCTCTTTGTCATCAGTCGCGCCGATATACACAGAGCCAGAGCTTGGAAAGTCTAATTCTTCAGAGCTCCACTCACTACCGTTCCAGTCGAAGGCGAAGGCTTTTCCCGAAACGTTTTCAAAGATACTGATGAGTAATTTTGATTTGGTTGACCCAAAGCCTCCGAGTGAGGAGCGCTCGTTGGGTGAGTAGACTAAGTTTATTTTTTCAATTTCACCCGTAGTCATGAAGTCATCGAAGGAGAATGACAAGAGATCACCGCTTTTGAAACCGCGCCAGTCTTCGTTAATGCTAAGCAGCATCTGTCCTTTGAACTCGCCACTGATTCCTGACTTAGCGGGTATTGGCAATTTAGTAGGTGTTAGTGACTCCCTTGGCAGCCAATAAGTTTCTGAATCATAAAAAGTAACAGCTCTATTCACTAAAATTTCAACGCGATCATTGCTGAGCTCTACGCAATATGCAGAAACAGCAACGTCGGTTTGCTCGCCACGCATTAACTCCTTGGCGTCAGCGAGGTCAGTGCCGCGCTTCCAGATTTTGGCAATCATAGGATAGCCTGAATCCGTCATGCTGCCTTCGCCAAAATCTAGGCCAACCAATAGAGTGTCTTTATCTAACCAAGTGGCTGAACCTTTGGACTCTTCTGTGACGAAGCCACCTTCAACAAAGCTTTTGCTAGTAACGTCAAACTCTCTAACTAAGCTGGCGTCTTTACCACCATCAGACAGGCTAATCAGGCATTTATTGTTGTCGTTGTGAAGTCGGTCACTGCCTGCAAATACCCAGTTTTTGCCTTCTGCTTCAGCCAGCGCATCGTAATCAAGAATAGTTTCCCACTCTGGCTCATCGGTGAGGTAGCTTTCTAAAGTGGCGGCACGCCATATGCCTCTGACATGCGTTTCATCTTGCCAGAAGTTATGCATTTTTCCGTCACGATAGGATGCAAATGGAATCTTTTCATCGGAGTTAACGATTTCTAAAGCTTGGGCCTCCATTGGGCTAAACCGAGCATCAGTTTCCAAGCGTTTAGCGGAAACGTCATTCCACTGTCTTACTTTGGTGAGTGCTTCATCTCCCAACACTTCTTCTAGGTAAAGGTGAGACTCTAAATTTGCTGCGGTGTCTGGGTTGGTTATTTTTGTCATGGGAATCAACTCACTGCCTTTTATTTCAACATTTCGTATCATTCCTTATGTATTAGCCACTGGCAAGTATCGCTAGATGAATAATTGGCAATTATGGCTGCAATTATCTCAGCCATTAAAAAGGGCGCTTAAAGAAGCACCCTTTTATCTCACGGAGTTTGTAGCCAGCTACCCGTTATCGTATTGAGTAACTGAAATAACCTTCATCACTTGTCGCTGCGTTATTTGGGAAGTAATCAATACCGTTCGCATTGAAGTTTCCTGTAAACGGCTGATTGCTAGTTCTGAAAATCACTCTAAAGTCCGTTAAGCCATCAAGGATACTACGAGGAATCGCGATTTCAGCAAACTTACCCACGGTATCACTGCCAGTAACCGCATAAGTATTCCAAGACCAGTTATTACCGTTGCCGTTATAGCTACGTAAGTCGTCGCCTTCCAATATGTACTCTGCACCAATACTACGAGTTACTTTGTAACCCGTGTTTGGGTTGTTATCTGTATCGATATAAATCTGCCATGGCCACGAGATAGGGCTGATATCACCATCGTTTTCATAAGCGAAGTACAGATTGTTATTGTCGTGAGCGGCCCACGTTTCTAGCCAATCCGCTTGCACGTTTGCATCCGCAATGTCATTACCGTCACGCCCAAAGGAAGTAACCGTTCTCCAGTCGCTAAGGTCACCATTCAAATTGATGCTGAAATCATTTACTCGGTTTGAAAAAGCAGGATCCGTTGGGTCAACTGGGTCAATCACATCATCAAGCTTATAGCTAAACTTCCCACTGCCAAGGTTTGGATAGCTATCCACACCAGCAGCTGAATAGTTCGAAGTGAAGATGCCATTTCGCGTTTTCATTATAGCACTCAGCGACGATGGATTATTAAGGGCAGACCTTGAGAATGCTAATTCTGCAATATTGCCGTTGACGACACTGTTTGCTGTAGCGATATATTGCCAAGACCAGTCGCTTCCAGAGCCGATATAACGATACAGTCCGCGCCCCTGAATAATAAAGTTTGCACCTACACCATTGCCAATTTTATAGCCCGTGGTTTCGTCATTATCGGTGTCTAAATAAGTCTGCCAAGGCCACCAAGTACCCTGATCAATTGGACCATCGTTCTGGTAAGCCATGTAGAAGTTTGTATCATCATGAGCCATCCAAGCTTCAAGGATATCCGCCCTAGCACCTGTTAAACTGATGTCATCTCCATCAGCACCAAACGACTGCAGCTCCTCCCAATCAGATAAGTTTCCATTAATACTGATGGTTTTAGGGTTTGAAACATCACCAATTTCCGGTGGCGTCACACCAGCACCGAACTCATAATCTACAAACCCATCACCACCCCCTGATAGGCCATCGGCGTACTCATGGGAGAGCTGCGTTCTAGCATCACTACCAAAGAAAAGCTGAGCTACCGGTGAGTCAAATACCATTGCTTTAGCACCGATACTGCTTATCTTGGCGATAATCGCCTGCATGTTTGCTAGGTAAGTCGCGGCTGGTACGTCTTGATGATAATCATTAACGCCTGCAATCACCCAAACGAAGTCTGGGTTTTGACTAGTCACGTCCGCATCAAAGCGATTCAGAACATTGCTTGAAGTGCTTCCACCAAGACCTTTGTTTATGATCGTAGCATTAGCTAAACGCGTTTTTAAACGCTCTCCAACACCTGGGCTATCAAACCAACTATCACCGATTAAGATATGGCGGCCGCTGTTGAGATTACTCAGACCAACCTCCCTAATTGCAAAATCAGCTATCGCACGATAGCCATATTCATTAGGGTGTGAACCGTTTTCATAGAAGTTCCAAACGTTTTGTCCCGAACTAATCGACGCTTTTAAACCGCTTTTTAATGTAATCGTTCGACCACTCGTGCTTGCTACTTGGGCCGTATAGTACTCACCATTGCTAGCAAGATAGGTAATTAGCTGATTATCAATGAGGTTGTAAGTGCTCGACATTTGTAACTGAGTCGCACCTGTTCCAGCAAAGGTATCTAAGATCATCGATTGCGTGCCACCAACTTCTGGCCAGATAGCAGATTGCCTGAACAATAGA
>CALHTA010000360.1 GCA_938038645.1 uncultured Thiotrichaceae bacterium | reverse complement strand
CAAACCCAAGCCTTTGTGAACAGTAGTGTGGACTTCACCCCACCAAGCACTGACACATTCTGGGTAATCAACATCTTCAACGACCGCAATGCCAGGCCGAGGCCCAGAACTCATCGAACGGAAGTAATCCATGCGACGTTTTTTGATCTCTTCAGGCGATATGGTTGGTGGCTCTTTACCCGCAATTTTAGCGGTACGAGCAAAACCAACCACTGCAGGGTCTTCTGGTGCAGATGACAGCATGGTTTTGTGCGTGTAGTTATTAAAACCACGCTTGCCTTGAGCGACTTCAATAGCATTGCAAACAGTCGGCGTATCAACTTTGCGAAGAAGCGCTAACAAACCTTCATCAATTTGAGACTCATCCATTGTCAGAAGCCATTTTTGCGCCTTCTGAAAGAGAAGCTAGTTTTGCGTAAGCGATGTCAGGATCAATCGTTCCGAAGCCTGCAAAGGTTCCAAAGCCGCAGTCCGTTCCTGCTATCACGCGATCAGCCCCAACAATATTGACAAAGCGGCGGATGCGCTCAGCCACTAGCTCAGGGTGCTCAACAAAGTTCGTGGTTGTATCTAGTACGCCCGGGATTAAGATTTTATTATCAGGAATTTCAGCCTTACGGTCTCTAAACACGGTCCACTCGTGTGCATGACGTGGGTTAGAAGTTTCAAACAGTAGTTGGCTAGGTTTGGTGTTCATTAGCGTTTTGAACACTTTATCCATGCCAATATCACACACATGCGGGCCTTCGTAATTACCCCAACAGATGTGAATTCTAACTTTTTCCGCAGGAACATTTGTGAGTGCATAATTAAGTGCTTCCACGTGCATATCCGCGACTTTGATAAACTCATCATCACTTAAATGCTCAAATAACATATGACGAGATAACGCGAGATCAGGACAGTCCAACTGCAAATCTAAACCAGAAGCTACGATGGTTTCATATTCCGTTTTCATCACTTCTGCTAAGGCTTCAAGGTATTTCTCGCGAGTCGGGTAGAAGTCATTTTGGAGGAAAAGAGAAATAACGCCAGGTGATGCCGCATTCATAAAGCCACGACTTCTGCCGTTTGCTGCCATTCCCGCTTTTAGGTTCGCAATGTCAGCCTGTAAATCAGCATCCCCTTTAGAAGTAATCTCGCTAGTGCATTTAGGGCGAGCATATTGTGGCGTTCCACCATCATCAGAAAGACGCTTCAGAAAGCCTGGAAATAATTTCAAATCACCCGGTGCGTTACGATCAGAGTCGCCACTAAAACCGGTATAGCGGTCTTTCACATAAGTTGCGTACGAAATCTTTGAAGTCTCACCATCAGACACGATATCAACGCCCGACGCTGCTTGCTTTGCAACCGTTTCAGCACAGGCAGCTGTCATGCACTCATCAAAGCTTTGCTGGCTATATTCTTGCCCATTTTCTCTGGCAAAAATGAAATCAACCACTTCCTGCGTCCGAGGTAGCGAACCGACATGGGTCGTTAATATCTTGCTCATAGTCTCTCCTAAAATATTCTTAAAATTACCAGTGTGTGGGTCCAGCAGGGTCATCTGTATTGGTAACCCGATACATACTGGCTTCACCGCTCATGGCGGGCTTCAAACTGTGTTTTAATCCAGGCGGAACAGCACATACATCACCGGGTGCTAATATTTTCGCGCCATCATCCCAAGCCAATCGCCAGTGACCGCGCATCACCATTAAAATTTCATGTCGCTCAGAGCTGTACAACTCATCTGAAATTGAGCCGCCCTTAATGAAGTCGACCTTAAAGCCCGGTTTATCTTTGATAAGGCCGTCGGCACTTAGCACATCCGCAGGGCTATCATCAGAAAAAGCCATCAAATCCCAATAACGAGCAACACATCGCGTCACTAATTCGCTACTGCTAGGATCAATTAGCTCATCAATTTCAGCTTGGCTAATCGGTTGCATCGGTTTCATGCCTGCAGGAAGTTTCTCTCCCCACTTGGAATCATAGAGCTTGTTATCCTCCCCAAGCACCAATCCATGATGGATCGCAGCCTCCAAAACTTCGGGCGCCCAAACCACCCCACCACCTGCATCATCACCGCCTAACATCGCCATGATCATGCCGTAGTCAGTTCCGATATTTTCAAAGCCGCGAAATATCTGTGTGGGAAGGTTTATAAAGTCACCTTCTTCCAGAACCACTTCACCACTTTTGCCGTATCGTCCCCAGAAAAAGCGCCAGCGACCTTTGAGTACAAAAAAGGCCTCCGCCGTGTGATGAGTATGTAAGCTATTAACACAGCCCGGTGGCTGTCCAGCCGCACCAATGTTAAAGCCTGGCGTTTCTTCAATGTGTACATACTGATCGGGGCTTTCTGATACGCCGCCACCAATAATAGTAAAGTTTTCTTTTTGATCACTCCCGGGGGTATGAGCGTCAATAAATGCCGTACGACACGGGACTAAGTCCTCGAATCGAACGATTCTGTCTTCCATTTGATCAGGGGTCATGGCGAATTATCCTGTGTGCAACAGGATTTGTTTCCAGATCGCTGTTTCATCAAACAAAACATATTCACGACGTAATCCATCTGGGCCAAACTCAGCATGTGAAATTCCCATCACATACACATAAGCTTGTGTCGGTGCACCAAATGCTCCCCAGCCTTCGTGACGACCATGAATCGACCAACGTATAGCCGAGCGTGGAGACAGCATTGGGTCATCTCGACCAATTTGATGATGAACATTGAAAGTGGCATTAGGGAAAGCCGAGCGAAGACTCATCCAGAATTGATCCGCATCACCCCAAGAGTGGCCTGTGAAGCCGCCGGGGTATTCAAGCTGACAAGCACGATCATATTCGCTGGGTATGGCCGACATTTCTGCATGCATAATGCGATGCAGGATATCCGCGTATTTCTCACCCCATTCATTGTCATTACCGCTGCCCATATAAGGCCCAGGAATATCAATCGCTGGGGTAAATGGCTTGATGCAGTTGTCTGCACCGCCCTCACTTTCTATTTGATTCGCGGCAAAAGCTTTTCCTTCCCAGCCCAGCTGCTTAACGATGGCACCTTGATCTCGTATCAACCATTCATCATTAATCTGATCATTGATTGCATGACAATCAGCAATAATCCGGTAGGTGAGCTTTTTGCCACTTGCTTTACCGTAAAGTCCATCAGCGGCATGAGTTGCTGTTGAAACTATTCGATGCGAAGACAGCATTCCTTCTTCTGGAGTGCCCGACCAAATAACGTCCTCACCAAGCAAGGTACGGTCTGGGAATTCTGCTAGTGTCGCCATCGTTGCAGCGATGACATTTTTATTACCTGAAACAACGGAAGCCGGCGAACGCACAATAAGATCCGGTGTGTAGTAATGATGAAGTGTCCCAATACCTCGATCTTCCCAAATCTCTTTTGTGATCCCTAGAATATAGTCAGGGAAGTCTTTCCAACGCTCGTTGAAGCCTTGCATTGCCATTGTTGATTTCTCTCTCTTGAATTATCGTGTGACGCTGTTATTTTGCCTTGCTGTTATGTTCTTTTTTAACACATTACTAGACATTAATCAGCAGTCCAACCACCATCGATTAGCAATGAACTTCCTGTGATTAATGCCGATGCATCTGATGCTAAGAACACAACTGCACCCATAATATCTTCAACTTCACCGATCCTTGGCAATTTAAGTTTAGATTTAATCCATGCTACACGTTCTGGGTTCGAAAATGTTTGCTCTGTCAGTGGAGTCTTGATAAAAGTCGGACAAATGGTATTGATCCGAATCTCATGCTCACCCCATTCAATCGCCATCGATTTTGTCATGCCCTCAACCGCGTGCTTGCTAGCAGCATAGACCGCACGATCAATCCCTCCAACATGCGCCATCTGGCTAGAGATATTAATAATACTCCCGCCCTTACCTGCTTGCTTCATTCCGTGAGCTGCTGCGACACTTAAAAAATAAGCCGCGCGCACGTTCACATTCATAACCGCATCATAATCATCAGGTTCAGTGGCTAATGCAGGAGTATGTCGTGCCAACCCTGCACTATTCACCATCACATCAAAAGGCTCGCTGGCACTAAGCTGCGCTTTTACCGCATCGACATCAGTAATATCCAGAACCATCGCTTGTGCTTTGTGCCCTGCTGCTCTTAAGGCAGCAACTGCCTCCTCTAAGGGCTCGATTCGTCGCGCAGCCAACGTCACTTCAGCACCGGCTTCAGCAAGTGCAACGGCACAGCCCAAGCCAATTCCTGACGATGCACCCGCCACTAATGCACGCCGGTTATCTAGTCGAAACGAAGGAGTAGAGGGTAATTTCATAATGATTGATCTGTGTTTATGTTCATATAAGCTTGCCAGTTGTGCGCTTTGTTAAACTCGCGCATTCGTGCAAAAACGTCGATGCCAATTTGATGATAAACATCCAACAAATCCACTAGCACCCAGTTTTCACGAATTTTCCCCTCTTCAACCCGCCAAAAATCTAAGCTACACATGGTAATGTGCTTATCCACTGGCCCAATGCCCAACCACCCAGCATGACTCAGCGTTTGTGACATATCTGGCCAACCGGTAACCGCCGCATAATCACCATCAGCAAAGAAATGAAAACTCACATCCGCATCACGTGCACCACGGTCTGGCATTGCTGCCAAAAATGGGATTTGATGCCAGTGCCTGAAACCGGCAATGCCACGCCCTGTACCGATACCGGCAGGCCCATACCAATTCATACGGGGATGCCAAAAGCGTTCCAACTCCATCACCTCAGGCCCGCCTTGTGACGGATGTTTGATCATAGCATTTAACATATCAACGATATGCTTGCAGGTTTCTTGGCTTCTTCTCAGCTCATAAGGCCCTGAAACTAGACCGTCTTGAGTAGCTGGTCCAGGAATACACCATTCTCGCCCTAAGCTCGGTGCCATCGGCCAAGCATTGGCTTGCATCATTAGTTCAGGAATATCCCAAATCGCTTGGATCTCAACAATTTTATCGCCTTGAAAGCGATAAAACTCATGGAAGCGCATGGTAACCAAATGCCCCGTTGGAGGAATGTCCAACCAAGGGTGAACAAAAGTACCGGTATAAAA
>CALHTA010000359.1 GCA_938038645.1 uncultured Thiotrichaceae bacterium | reverse complement strand
AGCAGGCTCCGTTGCTAGCGCTCGGGCTATTTCTACTCGACGTCTTTCACCACCTGAAAGGCTTATTCCTAAACCTTGTCGGATATGAGTGATCTGGAATTCTTCTAGCAGGCTTTCCATTTTTTTGCGGCGATCATGTCGGCTCATGCCTTTTCTGGTTTGAAGAATGGCCATGATGTTATCTTCAACCGATAGCTTTCTAAAGACACTCGCTTCTTGGGCGAGATAACCAACACCGTGCCTGGCTCTTTGATGCATTGACAATTTTGTTAGGTCATTACCATCCAGCTTAACGAAGCCTTTATCTATGGGAACAAGTCCTACAATCATGTAAAAGCAAGTTGTTTTACCGGCACCATTAGGCCCTAAAAGTCCAACGACTTCAGCGCTGTTGACATGCAAGGAGATGCCTTGGAGGATGCTGCGTTTTTTATAGCTTTTATGCAGGTCATCTGCGGCTAGAACACTCAACTTAAAGCCTCAAGAAAATGATTAATAATAATTTATTAATTAGTTGGGTAGAAAATTGCGTTTACGCGACCTTTGGGATTAGGTTTTTTTCCTTTTACCCTGGGAATACCTGCTTTGAGTTCACCTGTACGGGTTGAGTATTCGATATGCTCACTACTAAACTTATCATTGTTCTGTGTTAGAACAGCATCGCCATCTAGTGTCATTTTCTTTTGTTTGACAAAGTATCTTAAGAGTTTTGCTGAGCCTTTAGCGACTTTACCGTCATCCATTGTTTGCTGGAATTTAACTGGGGAGCCTTTAGCCGTCATTAAATCAATAGAATTTTTTGGGGCAGTGATTCCAATTTCCCAAGCCCTTATCTGCAAGCTGCCTTGGATGATCACTACGTTGCCAGAATAAACAGCTGTGCCTTTAGATTTATTAAAAACGACAGTATCTGCACTGATTCTAACGGGCTTTTTAATATCACTACTCAATGCCATTGCAGAGCTGCTTAATGAAAGCCACATCGTGAGTATTAGAAAACTACTGAGACGGTTGAAATTCTGCTTGTACATTTGAAAGTATCCTTAATTCTTGTTCGTCTAACTTGGTTTCAAAACCAACACCTGTCATTGAGCCTTGTGCACTAATAAAATCACTTTTTGCAGGTGATGAAATTTTTTGTTCCACAGGATTATACGTTAAATCTTGTGTTAGAAGCGTGAAGCCCAATACTTCATTGGTGCTGGATTGCTTCACTTTGACTTCGCCCGTTAAGTCAATGTTACCATCTTTGCTGGTTTGTATCGCTTTTTCTGCATTGATTGTAAGCAGATCGCCGTTCACCGACTGCTTCTTTATTTTCGGCCGATATATCTCACTCGCCCCACTGGCTTGTTTGTGAATGAGGTGTTCCGCACTTAATTGATAACTTATGTTTCCAGCTTGATCGGTGTTGATTAATGTAAAGTTACTCAAATAGTAATCGATTCTTGATTGGCTCGTTTCATTGGTGAATTGTTTAATTGTTTTCCATGAAAGGTTGAGCCAAGTGACAACCCCCGCAAATAAAATGGATACAATGAAAGCTAATATTCCAATACTTCTCATACAAGCTTCATTTTCATCATGATATTTTTAAAATACATATTCATATTGACTTGCTTAGGTGGAAGAAGGTTCAAACAATACCCGCTTTAAGCAAGTCGTGCATATGAATAATGCCAATTGGTGCAGCATTTATGTCTAATACGGGTAAGACCATAATGCTATTGTTTTGCATCATCGAAAGTGCTTCAAATGCTAGGGCTGATTCGTTGATGTAAAAATACTTATTATTTATTACATCAGACAGCCGTGTATCTTTGAGATCCGCTCCTGCTTTAAACGCCCGCCTTAAATCTCCATCAGTAAACATACTGAGAAGCTTGCCTTGCTTATTTATAACTAGTGTGGCGCCGAGTTGCTTACCCGTCATTACCAAAATAGCTTGCTCTAAGGTGTCTTCTAAAGAGACACAGGGTAATGAATCTTTAGTATGCATTAGGTCGCTAACTGAAATCGTTAAGCGTTTGCCCAGCCTACCGGCAGGGTGTGATCTGGCGAAATCTTCAGGGGAGAACTCTCTGGCGCGAAGTAAAGCAACGGCGAGTGCATCACCCATAACTAATGTTGCAGTGGTGCTTGATGTGGGAGCCAAATTATGAGGGCATGCTTCTTTGTTCACATGAACATCTAAGTGAAAGTCAGCAATTTTACCGAGTATAGAATCCGCTTTGCCGGTCATGGCGATTAGCGTCGTTCCCTGGCGTTTTACCACCGAACATAACGTAATTAACTCGTCTGTGCCGCCTGAATTGGAAATCGAAATAACGATATCATGTGCGGTTATCATGCCCAAGTCGCCATGTAGCGCTTCGCTGGGATGGACAAAGAATGCAGGTGTGCCCGTGCTAGCTAAAGTGGCAGCAATTTTATTGCCGATGTGGCCTGATTTGCCCATGCCGGAGACAATAACTCTTCCTTTACAGTTTAGAATAGCCTCACAAGCGCGACTGAATTGATGATCCAATCTGTTGGACAAGCTCTTAATGGCTTCTACTTCATCCAAGATTACCTGCTTCGCGCTGTTGATAAAGTCTTGTGAAGTCTGTGTTTGTTTATCGCTCAATCGGTTTAGCCCATACCCATGCCAAAATTGGTTGCTTGATCATAAAGCAGATCGAGTATGCATTAAAGTAAATATGCATGAAGCAATGATTAGAAGATGTTAAGGAAGTTAATGCTAACGAATTAATCGAATTTCAATCAGCTCAATATTGAGCAACCCCGGTGTCAATTGAGTTGGATTATGATAGCATTCGCCAATCTTTTTTAGGTTCTGAAATCAGAGCAGTCAATAGCGATGTGTCGTCACCGTGCGGCCACTATTTAGTCATATATTTGAATCATTAGGGTATTTTGCATGGCGCGTTTTATTTTCGTCACAGGTGGTGTTGTTTCTTCTCTGGGTAAAGGAATCGCAGGAGCTTCTCTTGGTTCTATCTTAGAAGCGCGTGGCTTAAACGTCACAATGATGAAGCTTGACCCTTACATAAATGTTGATCCGGGCACTATGAGCCCTTTTCAGCATGGTGAGGTATTTGTTACTGATGACGGTGCAGAAACTGATCTGGATCTTGGGCATTATGAGCGGTTTGTTGGTTTTAAGGCATCAAAATTAAATAATTTTACGACGGGTCGCATCTACAGTGAAGTCATTCGTAAAGAGCGTCAGGGGGAGTACCTTGGCGCAACGGTTCAGGTTATTCCTCATATAACTGATGAGATTAAACGTTGTGTGCGTGCCGCTGCTGTCGACGCTGATATTGCAATTGTTGAGATTGGTGGAACGGTAGGTGATATTGAATCTTTACCTTTCTTAGAAGCTATTCGCCAACTAAGAGTAGAAGAGGGCGATAAAGCATTGTTTATGCATCTTACTCTGGTGCCTTATCTTGCTGCTGCGGGTGAGCTTAAGACCAAACCGACTCAACATTCTGTTAAAGAGCTGCGTTCTATCGGTATTCAACCGGATGTTTTGCTGTGCAGAAGTGAAAAGAAAATTCCGGATCATGAGTGTCGTAAAATCGCGCTGTTTACGAATGTGCCCGAGGAAGCTGTAATCTCAGCAATGGATCTGGATAATATTTACAAGATTCCGCTTTGGTATCATGCGCAGAAGCTTGACCAGATTGTAGCTAGAAAGCTTGGACTGACAGACCTTCCAGAAGCTGATTTAACCGACTGGCGTACCGTCATTAATGCAATGGAATTTCCAGAAGCAGAAGTTACCATTGCAATGGTGGGTAAGTACGTCGATTTAACAGAATCTTATAAATCACTCAATGAAGCGCTCACACATGCTGGAATTCAAAATAATGCACGAGTTCGCATTATTTACATCGATTCTGAGAAGCTTGAATCAGACGGGCTTGAGCAGTTGGCCGGTGTGGATGCGATTTTGGTCCCCGGTGGATTTGGTATTCGAGGGGTTGAAGGAAAAATTAGCGCGGTTAAATATGCGCGCGAAAATAATATCCCATACCTTGGTATTTGCTTAGGAATGCAGGTAGCTGTCATCGAATATGCAAGGCACTGTGCCGGTTTGCCAAATGCTCACAGTACTGAATTTGTCTCAGATACTACGGAACCCGTTATTGGTTTAATCACTGAGTGGAAAGATGAGTCTGGCGAAATTGAAACCCGCAGTAGCGATTCTGACTTAGGAGGTACAATGCGTTTAGGTGGCCAGCGTTGTAAACTGAAAAAAGGGTCATTGGCTGCAAAAACATATGGAAGTGACTCTGTAGTTGAGCGCCATCGCCACCGTTATGAATTCAATAATAACTATCGTGAAGTCTTAGAGAAGAAAGGTTTGGTTTTATCTGGCTTATCAGAGGATGGCACGTTGGTTGAGATGGTGGAGCTTAAAGGGCATCCCTGGTTTATGGGATGTCAATTCCACCCTGAGTTTACTTCGAGACCCCGTGAAGGGCATGCATTGTTTACCGGCTACATAAATGCTGCATTGGTGTTTCAAAAATCTAAAAATAGTTAAACACTCTCTAAAATTATGAAGTGTAGGATATGCACTTCATTTGTTAACACTTACAACTTTAATTTGGTGATTTTAAATGTCTAAGATAGCAAGCATCATTGCTCGTGAAATTATTGATTCTCGGGGAAACCCCACTGTTGAAGCAGACGTAACTCTGTCTAATGGAGTGGTGGGTAGAGCCGCGGTTCCTTCTGGTGCATCTACGGGGGTAAGAGAAGCAATTGAGCTCCGTGATGGTGGTTCAAGATACCTTGGCAAAGGCGTGCAAACTGCAGTTGAAAATGTAAACAGTGAAATCGCTGGCGCTATCGTGGGTATGGAAGCAACGGATCAAGCTGCGCTAGATGAAAAATTGATAGCGCTTGATGGTACTGAAAACAAAGAGCGTCTTGGTGCCAATGCTCTATTGGCCGCTTCTATGGCGGCAGCTCACGCTGCGGCGAATGATGCTGGTGTCGGTCTTTATCAATACCTAGGTGGTGAAACTCAATATAAAATGCCTGTTCCAATGATGAATATCATCAATGGTGGTTCTCATGCTGATAACAGTGTAGACATGCAGGAATTTATGATACTTCCGGTAGGGGCTTCAAGTTTGGCTGAAGCCGTAAGGTGTGGTGCTGAAATATTTCATACTTTAAAGCAAGTGCTTTCTGAGCAAGGTATGAGCACTGCAGTGGGTGATGAAGGTGGTTTTGCTCCAAATTTATCCTCAAACGAAGCCGCTATTGAAGTAATTCTTGAAGCAATTCAGAGAGCAGGTTATGAAGCCGGTAAAGATGTTTTTCTTGGCTTAGACTGTGCTAGCTCAGAGTATTATAAAGACGGTAAATATGTATTTAGCTCGGAAGGAAGATCATTCGATGCAGCCGAGATGGTTGATTTTCTTGCAGGCTGGGTAGAGAAATATCCTATCATTAGTATCGAGGACGGTATGGATGAGGGTGATTGGGATGGTTGGAAGTTACTAACAGAACGTCTGGGCGACAAAGTTCAATTAGTGGGTGATGATTTATTTGTGACCAACCCGAAGATTTTTAAAGAAGGTATCGATAAAGATATTGCTAACTCAATTTTGATTAAGTTAAATCAAATTGGTACCCTTAGTGAAACATTGCAAGCAATCCGGATGGCCCATGATAGCGGCTATACGGCTGTAATTTCTCATCGATCTGGTGAAACAGAAGATGTTACAATTGCCGACTTAGCGGTTGCTACCAATGCCGGACAAATTAAAACAGGCTCACTGTCTCGTTCCGATAGAATTGCAAAATATAATCAATTATTGAGAATTGAACAGGCGCTAGGAAGCAATGCCAGTTACGCAGGGGCCTCAGCCTTTCGTCACCTCGGCTGATTGCTCCCGGGATTCTTATAAGGATATAAATCCATGAAATACTTGATAGCTGTTATGGCCCTTTTGCTTGTAATTTTAATCGCAAGCCTGTGGGTGGGTCATGGCAGCTATCCTGCAAAGTGGCAGCTTGAAAAAGAAATTGCTGAAATTAAGGCTTCAAACGAAAAACAAACTGATCTTAATCGTCAGATTCGAGCTGAGTTAGAAGATGCTCAGTCAGGAAACGATGCGGTTGAAGAGCGCGCTCGAAGTGAGTTAGGCATGATCCGTAGTCAAGAGACATTTTATGAAGTGATTCTTGATACGCGAGATGAGCAACAACCGTTACCCAAGGTCAAGGCAGCTAATGATACTGAAACCGTTAGGGAGTTGCTGCCATCTCAGTAAGACCTGAAAAAAGTGGGGAGAGTGTTTGGGTAGTCATACCCGCTGCAGGTGTCGGCTCAAGGATGAATGCTGATATACC
>CALHTA010000358.1 GCA_938038645.1 uncultured Thiotrichaceae bacterium | reverse complement strand
GAATCAGTGGTATTTCTGGTTATGGAATCAGCCTGAAGCCATTTCTGCTGATTACGCTAACTTTAAAGCAAACGTCTATCGTAATATCGACCCAAAGTTCGATCGTTATTTTCGTGATCGCCAAGCTTCAGCCAGAATCAGATTAGACGAAATTCGTTGGGGTGGGGTGGTTCAAGACGGTATTCCTCCGCTGCGAAACCCTAAGATGCTGTCTGCCAAGCAAGCAAATTATTTGGAAGACAGTAACGTTGTTTTTGGGATTGAAATAAATGGCGATGCAAGAGCTTACCCAAAGCGAATTTTGGCGTGGCACGAGATGTTTGTTGATACGATTGGAGGTGTCGACATTGCAGGGGTTTACTGTACGTTGTGTGGAACAGTAATCCCTTATAAAACTACCTTTAAAGGTAAAAAATATAATCTTGGCACTAGTGGGTTCCTCTATCGCTCGAATAAGTTGATGTACGACCAAGCAACGCAGTCACTTTGGAATACCATCAAAGGAGAGCCTGTATTAGGACCATTGGTTGATAAAGGAATCGCGCTAGAGCATTTAAGTGTAGTGACTACTACTTGGGGGGAATGGAAGCGCAGGCATCCTAAAACCACTGTCCTATCCCCTGAAACTGGGCATCGACGAGACTACGGGGAAGGAGCTGCATACGGCCAATACTTCGCCACTCATGAGTTGATGTTTAACACACCGTTTGCAGATACTCGATTGAAAAACAAGCAAGAGGTATTGGCACTGCGTTTTCCTGCTTCGCCAAAACAGCAGCTGGCCATTGATACGGCGTTTTTGAATAAGAACCCGCTGTATAAAAACAATGTAGGTCGCCAAAAGCTGTTAATTCTTACCGATAGGTCTGGGGCCAATCGGGTTTACGACCCTAAAGAAGTGGAGTTTGTGAGTTACGACCGGGATAGCACGGTGACGGATAGCCAAGGGAGTCGTTGGACTCTAACAGAAGGTGATCTTACTGCTGAGAATGATGGTCGACGTTTGAATGCATTGCCTTATCATCGCGCGTTTTGGTTTGGATGGCATGCGACGTATCCTGAAACAAGACTGATTAAATAAGCGTATCAAGTTGGGCCGTTATTTAATGTAACGGCCTTTTGAAATTCTCATTAAAAGCTAATTAGCATTGATTTGTTGGTAGCCAGATTCACGAATTTTATTTAAGCATTCGCTGATCGCTTCTTCATCAGTATCAACCCTTTCAAGAACCATTGAGGCAAGTTGTAAACTCGCTTCAATGGTTTCAGGCATGACGGCATCTGCTCCGTGCCTGTAAAGTTCGGCACTGTGCTCAGCGTCTCTTGCTCGAACTAAAATAGTCAGGCCCGGCCAAAGCTCTTTGACAGCTTGCACGATTCTTAGCGCTGCCAATGGCTCATCTAAGGTAATGAGCATGACCTTGGCTCGGTCAGCCCCAATCTGTTTAAGCACATCTGCTCTAGCTGCATCACCATAGTAAACTGGTTCGCCAGAGACTTGGCAATGTCTGACGCTGTCTGCATTTAAGTCTAGTGCAACATAGTCGACGGACTGCTGTTTTAAAATTGAAGCAACCGTTTTTCCTACTCGGCCATACCCAGCAATGATAACGTGATTGTTGAGGCTTCCATCAATAATCTTTACAGACGATAGCGATTGATCCTGTGGTGAGAACTGTTTGCTTAGTTGGCCAGCGAGATAAACAAGGAATGGTGTTAGCACCATTGAAAGGCCCGCTAGAATCACCATAAATTGACCGACTTCAACAGGGATTAAATTATAGACGGTCATTGCTTGACCGATCAGTACAAAGGCAAATTCACCTGCTTCAGACAAATACAGTCCGACTCTTAAAGCATCCTGCATTTGTAATCCAAAAAAGCGCGCTAAGGCGATTCCAATAATGGATTTCAAGATTATTAACCCGATTAGCGCTAGTATCAAAAGTCCCGCTTGATCAATGACTAACGAGAAATCGAGCATCATGCCGACACTCATAAAGAAAAGCCCGAGCAGTAAACCTTTAAACGGCATCACTTCGCTTTCGATTTGATGACGGAATTCAGTTTCGGCTAACAATAGACCGGCTAAGAATGCACCCAAAGTTAACGAAAGCCCAGCATAGGCGGTGAGCAGTGAGGTGGCTAAAACGGACAGCAAAATCATGGCGGTGAACACATCTACATTGCGCGTTTTGGCTACAATATGGAATAAGCGTTTAAATACCAAGCGTCCCAGTAAGAGGATAACCCCAATTGCAATGGCGGCTTTTAGTAGAGAAAAGCCCAAGTCCAACCAGATCGTTTCATTATTTTCCGCCGCTAAAACCGGTAAGAGAATTAATATGGGCACAACGGCCAAGTCTTGAAACAGTAGCACTGAGAAGCTAGCACGTCCGTGCGAGGTAGTGATTTCATCACGTTCGGTCAATAACTGCATCACCATAGCGGTGGATGAGAGTGCGAGACATAGACCAATGATTAGTGCGGCTTCAGGGCTATTCCCCCAGTAATAAGCGATTCCACCAATGGCACAGGTTGATGCGGTTACCTGAGCGGCACCTAGCCCAAAAATCAATCTTCTATAGGACCGGAGCCGTTCAAAGGAAAGTTCAAGCCCAATGGTAAATAGCAGAAAGACGATTCCTAGCTCAGCAACGTGGCTTACATCTTCGACATTAGAAACGATTGATAAACTGTGCGGCCCGATTAAAGCGCCAATGGCTAAGTAACCCAAAATAGGGCTAACATTGATCCGCTTAAATAACGGAACGATTATGACGACCGTCAACAAAAAAGCCACGGTTTCAAATAGATAGGGAATTGGGATAGTATTTAG
>CALHTA010000357.1 GCA_938038645.1 uncultured Thiotrichaceae bacterium | reverse complement strand
CGCCCCATACGTGTCAGGGCTTCACGAATGATGGGCCAATTCTCTGGTGCGTGGTAACGCAGCAAGGCTTTATGCAACCTTCTTTGCCTTGAGTCTTTGACACTGCCCACATGCTCTGAAGTTTGACGGTCGATCTTTTTTAGAGGATTAAGCTCAGTGTGATACATCGCCGAGGCTATCGCCATTGGAGTCGGTAGAAATGCCTGTACCTGATCTGGGCGGAAGCTGCTTTTCTTTAGCCACAAAGCAAGATTCAACATATCTTCATCGGTCGTTCCAGGATGAGCCGAGATGAAATAAGGGATGAGATATTGCTCTTTACCTGCTTCAGCTGAGTATTTATCGAACAACTGCTTGAAGCGATCATATGTTCCTATTCCAGGCTTCATCATCTTCGATAAAGGGGCTTGCTCGGTGTGCTCTGGCGCAATCTTTAAATATCCACCGACATGATGCGAGACTAACTCTTTCACATATTCCGGATCTTCTACCGCAAGGTCATAACGTAAGCCTGAAGCAATAAATATCTTTTTAATGCCCGGTAACGCACGTGCACGGCGATAAAGTTTGGTCAAAGGTTTGTGGTTGGTATTTAGATTTTTACAAATACCGGGATAAACACACGAAAGGCGTCTGCAAGATTGCTCAATCTTTTGGCTCTTGCATTGAAGGCGATACATATTCGCCGTTGGACCACCGAGATCAGAGATATTCCCTGTAAAACCTGGAACCGTATCGCGAATTGTTTCAACTTCACGAATAACAGAATCTTCTGAGCGGCTTTGAATAATTCGACCTTCGTGTTCGGTAATAGAACAGAAAGTACAGCCACCAAAACAACCCCGCATAATATTAACTGAGAACTTAATCATATTATAAGCAGGGATTACCGCATCGCCATAAGAAGTGTGTGGCTTACGGGTATAAGGTAACTCAAACACCTTATCGAACTCAGTCATGCTCAATGGAATTGGCGGTGGATTTAACCAAACATCACGTTTGCCATGCCTTTGGATTAAAGCTCTCGCATTTCCTGGGTTTGTTTCAAGATGAAACACCCGAGAGGTGTGCGCATAGAGGTATTTGTCTTCAACCACCTGATCATATGAAGGCAGGCGAATTACACTGGTTTGACGATCTATATTCTTTGGTCGTTGATCAAAGAATACGATTTGCGCTGCACCATCATTTTGTTTATCAACAGGAGCGGCAGGTTGAATAGAAACGCCATTAGCCGCTTCTTGTTTATCCATGCCTTCTTTATTGCTTTTTTCGCAGTCATTTTTCTGCGTTGTGTCAACGTATGGGTTAGGCTCATTATGCTCTAGCGAAACCTCTCCATCGATGCTGGTCGAATCAATAACTGTCCAGCCTTCCGGTATACCTTGTCGCATAAAGGCGGTACCACGGATGTCGGTTATGTCTGCAACGTTTTCACCTGCGGCTATACGATGAGCGACTTCAACAATGGCTCTCTCAGCATTACCGTAAACCAATAGATCTGCTTTTGAATCAGGCAGGATTGAACGACGAACTTTCTCTGACCAGTAATCGTATTGAGCGATACGTCGTAAGCTCGCTTCAATTCCACCGATAACAACCGGAACGCCTTTATAAGCTTCCTTTGCTCGCTGCGAATAAACAATTGTTGCGCGATCAGGACGTTTGCCACCAATATTGCCGGCCGTATAGGCGTCGTCAGAACGACGTTTGCGGTCAGAAGTATAGTGATTAACTAAGGAGTCCATATTCCCGGAAGCGACGCCAAAAAACAGGTTTGGTTTGCCCAAACGTTGAAAATCCTCAACATTGTGCCAATTTGGCTGGGAAATGATTCCCACTCTGAAGCCTTGAGATTCTAACAGCCGCCCTATAATTGCCATTCCAAAACTTGGATGGTCAACATAAGCGTCGCCCGTTAAAATGATAATATCGCAGGAGTCCCAACCGAGAATATCCATTTCCTCTCGGGTCATTGGAAGTTCGGTTGCGTGGCCAAATTTATGAGGCCAGTATTTACGATGAGAAAAGATGTCGCGAGCTTGATTATCCATCGCGGGATTATAGCGGTTTAAAGCCGCTAACAAAACTGCTTAAGCGGGCTGAGCGAGTCTCATCTCCTTAATTTTCTTATAATTCGTCGTTCTAGTTAGCTCTTCGGGTCGACTTAGGCAGAAGCCCTGAGCATAATCGATGCCTAATTCCTTAACACGACTAAGGATTTTTTCATCACTGACATATTCTGCAACCGTTTTAATCTTCATTGCACTCGCTGCCGCAACTATTGACTGGACTACAATCTCATCAATTTTGTTACTACAAATATCTTCAATAAAAGAGCCATCAATTTTCAAATATTTAACCGGTAGGTTTTTCAAATAGTGGAAAGACGAGACCCCAGTACCAAAATCATCCAATGCAAATGACACACCTAAATTACTAATCCTCTCTACAAATGCAATGCATTTCGTGAGGTTGGTAATCGCGGCGGTTTCGGTGATTTCAATACAAAGCTGTTTTGCCTCTCTTGGATATTCACAAATCAATTCAAAAATTTTGCTTCGTGAAGCATCATCACTAAGCGTAACGCCTGAAATATTAACATTAAGGTAAACATCTCGATGATTAGCAAGATACTCTAAAGTATTTGCCAAGACCCAAAGATCTATGTCGCAAACTTTTCCACAACGCTCTGCTGCGGGTAAAAAAGCATTGGGCATAATCAATCGATTTTGATATTCGATGCGAATTAAAACTTCTTGATGATCAGGCAATTCCCCATCCGCAATAGAACAAATATCTTGCTTAAACAGTACTATTTGATATTCGTCATCGGTATCTGACAGCGA
>CALHTA010000356.1 GCA_938038645.1 uncultured Thiotrichaceae bacterium | reverse complement strand
GCTAGTTGAATGGCTAGAGCGGTCCCCCATGAGCCCGCTCCATAAACCGAAAAATTATCCGGTCGAGACATTAAGCCTCTGCCTGTCCACCATTTTCAATGGCTGCTTTTTGCTCTTCTTCCATGCGCTGAGCATAAAGTGCATCAAAGTTGATGGGTGACAAATGCATCTCAGGGAAGCTTCCTTTCGAGATTAAGCTAGCAATCGCTTCGCGAGCATAAGGGAAAAGGTTGCTTGGGCAATAACTCGCTAGTAGGTGATTAAGCTGCTCAGCTGGGTAGCCCGTAATCTTGAAAACGCCTGCTTGAGTCACTTCAACCAAAAAAGCAGTTTCTTCTTTGCTTTTGACCGTAATGGTGATCATAAGCTCTACTTCATAGTGACCTTCTGATAAAGGCGTCACTTGAGTATTTAGCTGAAGATTAGTGTCTGGGTCCCACTCTTGTGTAAAGATAGCTGGGCTATTTGGCGACTCAAATGAGACGTCTTTAATGTAAATGCGCTCAATTACAAACTGTGGTTCTTCAGCTGCTTCTGCGGCTACTGCCTGTCCTTCTTCTGCCATGATGATTCCTGTTTCAATAGTAGTTTATTATAAGTTTTGATGTTTACATTAAGCGCTGAGTGCCTAAGCGCTCGTTGCCAACATAGTATCAAGCTTACCCTGTCTGTCTAATAGGGCTATATCATCATAGCCGCCAACCGCTTCGTCATTGATGAAAATCTGCGGTACAGAGTCGCGACCACTTAATGCATACATTTTTTGTCTTAGCTGCGGGTCGCCCCCAACATCAATATCTTCGTAGCTCACTTCTTTGTTGCTCAACAAGCTCCTCGCTCGCATACAGTAAGGGCAGAAGCGAGTGCTATACATTACAACTTTAGCGCTCATAGTATATTTCCAATTTTTATCTTTTGGCGAGTGGTAGGGAAGCAGTTTCCCAAGCCATAATACCGCCTTCAAGATTGTTTACATTCTCGAAACCTGCCGTTGTTAGGGTTTTGCAGGCACCGCCAGAGCGATTTCCCGTTCGACAATAAACAATAATGGGGTCAGATTTGAATTTCTCCAGCTCACTTAATCGGGTAGTAAGATTCGCTAATGGAATATGCTTAGCACCTTTTATGACGCCACCTTCTACTTCGCTGTCGTCGCGAACATCAATAATAACCGTCTTGTCATCATTCATTAAACGGACCGCATTATTGACGGGTAGCATATTGTGCTTTCTGCCGATGCGCCCTAGCTCTGTCCAGATGATAAGACCTAGAACGGCAAAAAAACCTAAAAATAGTAGGGGGTTGTTGCGGGCAAAATCGAGGTACTCTTGCATGTTAAAACCGTGTTATGAAAAGTTAGGGCGATAAGATACCGTCTGCGTTGCCTTTGGTAAAGCTTCGCATGCTTATAAAGATAATTTGTTGGATTGAAACGATGAGTTTAAACAGTGCCCTTAGCGCGGCTGGCAAAAGATTTCTTGCATCAACTCTAAGAGTTTTAGGGTTCTCGCATCGGCCACACGATAGAAGACTTTATTCGCTTCTTTTCTAGAGCCAAGCACCCCTTTATCCCTTAAGATCGCGAGGTGTTGTGAAATATTACTTTGTGAAGTGCCCACAGAATCTACAATATCTTGCACGCTGACTTCATGGTCGCCAAGCACACAAAGAATTTTCAGTCTTAGTGGATGTGAGATTGCTTTAAGTGATCGCGAAGCCTGTTCAATATCTTTTTCTCGAGCCGCTAAGTCGGCGTTATTGAATGCTGGGCTTTGTGAGTTTTTCATTGTTTTGTTACACCCCTGTAAAGTTTGTTCACCCGATGGCTAAAGCTTACAATAGATTAGTCTCTTCATATACTTTAATATAGATAAAATGCAAAGTCAGTGTTGATTCTTTAAACAAGATTTAAATACTGACTTAATATTAAAAATATCATTTTTAGGTAAATGTTTTGGTCAATCGACTATTATTGCTATGTTTGCTTCTGACGACGTGTTCATTGTCGACAGCAGTTCATGCAGATACCAAACAGGAAAAAATAAAAGCCCAAATTTCTAAAGCCAATGTTGGATTGAAAAAGGCGAGGCAGAAAACGAATTCTATTGCTGCAGAGCTTAAGAAAAACGAGTCTGAGATTAATCGACTGTCACGAAAGCAGTATCAAACTGAACAAAAAATTTCGTTAATTACCCAGCAAATGATCAAGTCTAACCAGACCAAGCAAAACCTCGCCCAAGAGATTAAGCTTGAAAAAGAGGCGTTGGCGAAGCAGCTGCTAGCGATGTATAGCTCTGGTGAAGAGTCTCATTTGCGGTTATTGCTCAAGCAAGATGACCCTTCCGATATTAGCCGGACGAGCAAGTATTTCGAGTACTTGAATCGTAGCCGTGTGAAACGCATTCAAGGAGTGCGTAAGCGTTTAGCAAAGGCAGAGGATATTGAGCGGAGCATCATTGAAGACAAACAGAGGCTCCAGAAGCTTCGAAATAGTCTGACTTCAGATAAAGTGAGTTTGAAAAAAGAGCTCGCTAACAATGCCAAGGCGCTAAAAAAATCCAAATCGGTCGTTGTTAGCAAACAGTCGCAATTAAATAAATTAAAAAAGCAGGAAGCCGCGCTGCAGGCTGTGTTTGACGACCTTATTCGAAAGCAAAAAGCGAAGGCTAGAGCAGCGGCTAAACGCGCCACCGCAAAGGCAAAAGCACAAAAGAAAGCCGCGACGAAGAAAGTGACAAAAACAGCTAAAGCAAGCAAGCCTAAAAGCGCAGGTAAGAAAACGTCATTGAATTTTGTTGCGAATAGGCCGTTTTCCTCATTACGAGGCCGCCTTTCTTGGCCGGTAAAAGGACGAATCTATAAAAAATATGGCAGTCGAAGAAACCAAAAGCAAAAATGGAAAGGTGTGTTGATTAAAGCGCCTGGTGGTCAAAGAGTTCATGCAGTGGCTGAAGGTAAAGTTGAGTATGCTGGGCCGCTTAGAGGTTATGGTTATGTGGTCATTTTGCAGCATGATAAAAACTACCGTACGCTGTATGCTTACAATCGAGCGGTCTATCGCCAAACCGGTGATGTAGTTAAAGCGGGGGCAGTGATTGCGGCTGTTGGTAATTCAGGGGGACAAGAGCAAAATGCACTTTACTTTGAAATTCGTAAAGGAGCTTCAACAAAAAACCCTGCTAGATGGTGCAAATAAGCATTTCTTAAGTCTGATATGTGAATGAATACGTATTTCTTAGGAGTTTTACTAATAAACGAAGTGCAAAGGGTTGGTTTAATGCTTAAACTCAATACACAAAGTCAACTTGAAAATAATAACGAGCGAGATTCCAACACTTAAGTTGATCTTAGGTGTTTTTACTGGAGAATATATGCAAATCAAATTGAATAAAACGCTTACAACGGGCTTAGTTGTTGGTACTTTGCTTGGAGTAGCGGGTACTGCAAGTTTGAGTGTTCATGCTTTTAAATCTAGCAGCAAAGTCCCACTAGAGCAGCTTCAAAAATTCACGGAAGTCTTCATGCGTATCAAAAGCGATTACGTTGAAGAAGTCGATGACAAGAAGTTAATGGATGATGCCATCAGTGGTATGTTGACTGGGTTGGATCCCCATTCTGCCTATTTAAACGAAGAGGCATTTACTGAGCTTCAAGTAGGAACTTCTGGTGAGTTTGGTGGCTTAGGTATAGAAGTAGGGATGGAAAATGGCTTTGTTAAAGTTATTTCGCCTATTGATGATACACCAGCACAAAAAGCAGGCATTCAGGCAGGTGACTTGATTATCCGTTTGGATGATAAACCTGTTAAAGGCTTAACCCTAGGCGATGCTGTAAAAATTATGCGTGGTAAGCCAGGCCAGCCAATCAATTTGATGATTGTGCGTGAGGGCAGAGATTCACCGTTTACGATTAAAGTTGTTCGCGACATTATTCAGGTAAGCAGTGTAAAGCAGCGCTTCCTTGAAGAAGGTTTTGGTTACGTGCGTATATCAAGCTTTCAATCTAAAACGACTCGAGGTGTTTCTGAAGCAGTTGCTGAGTTGATCAAAGAAAGTAACGGCAAGCTTAAAGGCATGGTGTTAGACCTTCGTAACAACCCAGGTGGTGTTTTAAATGGCGCTGTGGGAGTCAGTGATTTATTCCTAGAGTCCGGCAAGATTGTTTATACCGAAGGACGAGTTCACGATGCGGTGATGCGTTATGACGCTGAAAGCGGTGATATTCTTGACGGTGCTCCTTTAGTGGTACTCGTTAACCAAGGGTCTGCTTCGGCATCTGAGATCGTTGCAGGTGCGCTTCAAGATCATAAACGTGCACTGATTGTTGGTGTAAAGACATTTGGTAAAGGCTCTGTTCAAACGGTGCTTCCAATTGACCGCAGCACTGCAGTGAAAATCACAACTGCTCGTTACTTCACGCCGCTAGGTCGCTCTATTCAAGCAAAGGGCATCGAGCCTGATATTTCTGTAGAACCACTAAAGCTAACGAATGGCAAGAAAGAGACTGAAGAAGAATATGAGCCACTTTCTGAAGCGGATCTAACAGGTCATTTGTCAAATTCTAACGGCGAAAACGATAAACCAAAGAGCGCTCAGGATCTTGCTAAAGAAGCAACCAAGGAAGAGACCAAAGAAGAAGACGCTAAAGCTGCTGAGAAAGAGAATGAGAAGAACTTAGTTGAAACTGACTTCCAATTGTTCGAAGCTTTGAACGTGCTGAAGAGCATGGTATTGGTTAAAGGCCTTCAGTAATCGCTATAACTATTGTGGCACTTTTAAGTGCTCAATAGTTTACCGCTGATGAAGTAAGTCTTAATCCCGGCCTCTTTCTGAGAGCCGGGATTTTTTATGCACTAATTTTGTTTAGAAGGAGTGAGGTGATCAATGAACTTGGAAATGTTAGCACAGTATAAAGCTTGGGCAGATCGTGTGTTTTATGAAGCTATTTCTAATTTGCCTGAAGAAGAAATTCACCGAGATAGGGCAATGTTGTTCGGGAATATTTTTAGTTTGCTTAACCATGTCTATGCAATGGACTTTGTTTGGAAATCGCACCTGTTAGGTATACCTCACAACCTGCAAACCAGAAATCCAACTCATTCAATCTCATTGACAGAACTTCAGCAGGGTCAAGAAAAAATAAATGAATGGTTCGAAAACTATGCAGCTGAGTTGCCTTCTGAAAAACATCAAGAAATTGTTAGATTTAAATTTATAGGTGGGGGAGATGGGCAGATGAAAAGGTCCGAGATAATACAGCATGTCGTGAACCATGCGTCGTATCATAGAGGCCATATAGAAGGGGTTTTATATCAAATGTCTGTGGAGCCTCCAACAACAGATTTGCCTGTTTTTCTTCGGATCATTCAATAATTCGCAATAAAGCGGTAGAGCTTAGTATGAAACAAAACATCATCCATATTGCTTTAGTCGTTAAAGACTATGACGAAGCACTGGCATTTTACCTAGATAAACTAAAGTTTGAGTTGATAGAAGATACCTATCAACCGGAGCAAGATAAGCGTTGGGTAGTCATAGCACCGCCAAACTCTAGTGGTGTGACCTTGTTGCTGGCAAAGGCTTCAAAGCCTAAGCAGCATGATTTTATTGGAAACCAAGCGGGTGGTAGGGTGTTTCTCTTTTTAAACACAGATGATTTTTGGCGCGATTACAAGCGTATGGTTTCTTTGGGCATCAACTTTATCAGAGAGCCAAAGGAGCAGGAGTATGGGATTGTAGCCGTATTTGAAGATTTGTACGGCAATCGTTGGGACTTACTACAATTAAAACCCAATCATCCTCAGATGAAGAGAATCTGAAGCGCTAGGCTAGGGCTGCAGACGGTTCAATTCCCATGTGCCCGCAGTTAGTCGATATTCAAAACGGTCATGTAAGCGACTCTCACGCCCTTGCCAAAACTCGATGGTTTTAGGTATCACTTTGTAGCCGCCCCAATGTTCTGGAGTAGTTGGAGCAGAGTCTTTAAAGCGTTCGGTGGCTTCGTTAAGTTGATCTACCAATGCCTCACGTGAAGCTATTGCTTTACTCTGATCTGAAGCCCAGGCGCCTAGCTGACTGCCAAGCGGGCGAGAGAGAAAATAATCAGCAGACTGTTGGGGTGAAAGTTTTTTCGCTACGCCACAAATACGTATCTGCCGCTCGAACTGCAACCAAGGAAAAAGAAGAGCCACTTGGTTGTTGGCCGCTATGTCTTGGCCTTTAACGCTATTGTAGTTAGTAAAAAAAGTAAAACCTTCTTCATCAAAACCTTTTAATAAAACGGTACGCGAACTGGGTTTTCCATCAGTCGAAACAGTGGATAGGCTCATTGCATTAGCATCTGGATAGTCAGAATCTAAAGCCTGTTTAAACCAGAGATCAAACTGTTCAAATGGGTCAGCCGCTAAGTCTTTTCGATCTAATCCACTCTGAGTGTATTCTCTACGTAAGTCTGCGATATTCATTTTGCTTCGTCCATTAAGGTTTCCCAACGAGCATACTTTTCTTCAAGGTCAGACTGCATTTTTTGATAATCATCCGTTACTTTTTGTGCGGCAGCATGATCTCGTTTGAAGAATTCAGGTGAAGCCATCTCAATTTCAGTTTCTTCGATCTTTTGTTCAAGGGCTTCTATTTCTTTTGGAAGTCCATCAAGCTCATGTTGAAGTTTGAAACTAAGTTTCTTACCAGTACTTTTAGTCGATTGAGCTTGAGACTTTCCTGTTTTGTTAGTTTGCTGTTGGCTTTGTTTAGCTTTTGCAGCCTCGTTGGCTGCTCTTTCTTGCTGCTGTTGCATGCAATCGTCGTAGCTTCCAATATATTCTCGGATAATGCCATTACCCTCAAAAACTAAACAACTACTCACTAAATTATTGATAAAGGTGCGGTCATGACTGACGATAATCACAGTGCCTTTATAGTTTAATAGCAAATCTTCAAGCAGCTCTAATGTTTCAACATCAAGATCATTCGTTGGCTCATCGAGTACTAAAATGTTGGCTGGTTTGATAAATAGTTTAGCCAGCATTAAGCGATTACGTTCACCCCCGGACAGTGAGTTTACCGGGGAGTTAGCACGTTGCGGCGTAAATAAGAAATCTTGCAAGTAGCTAATTACATGCTTTGTTTTGCCATTGATTGTGATGTTATCTGCGCCACGATCAAGGTTGTCTTTTACGGACTTGTCTTCGTCCAGTTGATCTCTTAGTTGATCAAAATAGGCAACTTGAAGGCTTGTACCCAGTATCGCCGTTCCTGAGTCAGGTTCAAGTCTACCCAGCAAGAGCCTTAGGAGTGTTGTTTTACCGACACCGTTAGGTCCTACTAAGCCAATTCTGTCACCACGTTGAACAAGGATAGAAAAATTATCGACTAGTTTTTTACCATCAATGCTGTAGCTAATTTTTTTGGCTTCAACCACTTTCTTGCCGGACTTTTCCCCACTATCCATCTCAAGCTTGGCATTTCCTTGTCTCTTTCGAATTGCCGCATGCTCTTTACGCATGGCTTCTAACGCCCTTACACGACCTTCATTCCGGGTACGGCGGGCTTTTATTCCCTGTCGTATCCAAACCTCTTCTTCAGCCAGTTTCTTTGCAAAGCGAGCGTTCTCGGCACTTTCAGCTTCTAACTGCTCGGCTTTACGACGTAAGAAATTATCATAGTCGCCCGGCCAGCTAGACGCTATGCCTCGATCAATTTCAACGATGCGTGTGGCCAGCCTGCGTAGGAAGCTACGATCATGGGTAATGAAAATCAATGTGGCTTTATAGTTCAGGAGAAACTCTTCCAGCCATTGGATAACGCTAATATCTAAATGGTTGGTAGGCTCGTCTAACAATAAAATATCAGGGTCTTGTACTAAGGCACGAGCTAGCAGGACACGGCGCTTAACACCACCAGAGAGCTGATTAAAATCAGCATTTTCATCCAGAGTGAGTCGAGTAATAATACTTTCAATATTCTGACTGAATTTCCAACCGTCACAGGCTTCTAATTTTTGCTGCACAGACTCAAGCTGAGACATCCATTTTTCATCTTGGTTTTCTGTTTGGATGCTTAATTGATTGAACTGAGCTAATAACTTGCCTGTCTCAGCTAATCCACCTGCAACTACCTCATAAACGCTCCCCGTCATATCTTGAGGCACTTCTTGTTCAAGCTGGGTAATGACGACGCCATGTTGTTTGGTAATTTCACCAGAGTCTGGCTTTATCTTTCCGTTTATTATTTTCAGCAGGCTGGACTTTCCTGCACCGTTACGACCGATCAAACAGATGCGTTCATTGTGTTCGATGCTGATATTGATGTCATCAAGCAGGGCGGGCCCACCGAAACTCAGTTGGACATTTTGTAAGCGAAGTAGAGCCATAAGTTTTAACTGTGACGAAGAATTTTTCCGCTAGCTACATCGCGGATTTCGGTAGGCTTGAGCTGTCCACCGGTTTGGCCATCTAAGACTGCACTTAGTGCAGGTTGATGGTGCATAAATTGGTCGATAATTTCACTGGTGACTTTGCAAGGCTGTTCACCACTTAAATTTGCACTTGTTGATGTCAGTGGGTGCTTCAGGTTTGAACATAGTGCTTGAACCAGCGGATGTGCACTAACACGTACCGCCAGAGTGTCATGAGCACCTGTTAATAAGGGGGAAATACGCTTGCTCGCTGGGAATATCCAAGTGATTGGTGCAGGCGTTGATTGCTCCAAAGTGGGCTCAACATTTGCTGCTAAAAAAGGGCGAAGTTGCTCAAAGGATGAAGCAATCAAAATTAACCCTTTATCTGGAGAGCGTTTCTTTATGCTTAAAAGCGTTTCAACAGCCTCTAAGTTACTTGGGTCGCAACCTAAGCCAAAGACCGCTTCAGTAGGGTAAGCAATGACTCCACCTTGGGTGACGCTGTTGCAAACTGCTTCAATATTAGACGTAACCAGCATCTAGATTATTTACCTTTAGTGCTGGACTCATCTTTCGCGTCAACCTTTTTCTTTGCAGGTGACTTCTTCGCAGCAGGCTTTTTCTTAGCGGTTGTCTTTTTAGTCGCTGTTTTTTTGGCTGGAGCCTTTTTGGTCGCCGCTTTCTTTGCTGCTGGTTTCTTTGCCGCCGGTTTTTTCTTTGCAGGCGCTTTTTCAGTCTTTTTAGCCGCGGCTTTTTTACCACGACCTTTCCGCTCTGGCGCTTCAGCAAGCATTCTTACACAATCTTCTAGCGTTAATGTTTTCGCATCAACATCTTTAGGTACGCGAGCATTTTTGTTCTTGTCGGTGACATAAGGTCCCCAACGGCCGTTCAGTACCTGTATCCCTTCATCAGGGTAATCCTGAATTAGCTTTTCGGCATCTGCTTTTTTCTTCGCTGCAATCAGTTCTAACGCTTGTTCTAAGGTGACTGTATAAGGGTCATTATTATCTTTTGGTAGTGATACAAACTTACTACCGTATTTTACGTAAGGGCCAAAGCGACCAAAATTGGTGCTGATTGCCTCGCCTTCTTCTGTTTCACCAAGCGCTCTAGGGAGTTTGAAGAGCTCTAGGGCATCTTCAAAAGTAACGCTGTCCATTTTTTGACCGGGACGTAGGCTGGCAAACTGTGGCTTTTCCTCATCGTCACGGTGGCCTATTTGCACAAAAGGACCAAAACGTCCCATGCGAACTGAAACAGGTTTACCGGTTTTTTCATCAGTACCGATAACACGTGCTTGCATGACTTCTTCACGTGAAACAGATTTATCTTTATCGACGACTAATTCATGGAATGGCGTCCAGAAAGCCTCAAGAACAGGCTTCCATTCTTTTTCGCCCCGTGAAATTTCATCTAACTCGTTTTCAAGGTTAGCGGTAAAGTTATAATCCACATATTGTGTGAAATGCTCAGTCAAAAAGCGTTTCACGATGCGACCTATGTCCGTAGGGTAAAAGCGTCTAGTTTCAAGCTCCACATATTCGCGAGATTGCAACGTAGAAATGATGCTGGCATAAGTAGAAGGTCGGCCAATATCATATTCTTCAAGCGTTTTTACCAAACTAGCTTCAGAGAAGCGCGGTGGTGGCTCAGTGAAATGCTGATCAGCAGAAACGGCTAGCAATTCAATTTTGTCACCTTCTTCCATAATCGGAAGAATCTTGTCTTTTTTATCGTCATTCTCCTTTGCCGTGTCACTGGTCGCATCAACACCTTCTTGATAAACCGACATGAACCCAGGGTCGCGAACGACGGATCCGCTAGCACGGAAGAAGTTACCTTCGCTGCAAGATAAATCAGCCGATACGGTATCCATCGTCGCGTGAATCATCTGACTGGCTAGGGTGCGTTTCCAGATTAGATCATAAAGTTTGTACTGTTCATCTGTCAGATGCTGTTTGATCTCATCTGGGATATTAGTGACTGAGGTTGGACGTATTGCTTCGTGGGCCTCTTGAGCATTCTTGGACTTCGTTTTAAATTCACGAACGTCAGGATTAACCGCGTTCTGCCCAAAGCGCTGACTGATTAAGCCACGTGCTTCTTCAATAGCATCGTTGCCTAAGGAAACCGAGTCGGTTCTCATATAAGTAATGAGACCAACAGGGCCATCGCCAAGGTCGATTCCTTCATAAAGTTGCTGTGCAACACTCATGGTGCGTCTTGTGGTGAAGCGCAGCTTTCTAGCCGCTTCTTGCTGAAGCGTCGAATAGGGTGACCAAAAAAAACGATCAAATAATTTTAAAACTTTTTTGAGATTTTTTTAAAAGTTTTGCATTCTGTAG
>CALHTA010000355.1 GCA_938038645.1 uncultured Thiotrichaceae bacterium | reverse complement strand
TTTAAAAGCGAAGGCTTAAGCAACATCAGACAGCGCAAGAATGCAGATGGTTTTATGTTATCTGGTGTTCAGAACGGTGAAATTCTTTATGTGAATTTTATGAAAAAAGGCACTGGACACGCGGGGTATTTACTCAGCCTTCCTTATACTAAATCAACTCGAGCGGGGACCAATACTTTGCTAGCCGCCACCGCCCTCTCGTTTAGAGTTGATGCTGAGCAACAAACAGCAAAGGCTAATGGAAAGTCTTTACCGAAAAAACTCAGTAAGCGCACCACGCCGCCGCTGATTAGGAACCGTGGCTCTCGGCCACTTTCGGCAGAAGCAATATTTCAAAAAGTGAATCATTCAGTTTGGCTACTCTACCCATCTGATAACCGAAGCGCCATCCAAGGCTCAGCAGTTGCAATCAACAAGCACTTTTTACTCACTAACTGTCATGTGATGGGTAATGCTAAAACGGGGAGAATTAGGCATAAGGGCCGCAAAGATAAAACGCTAGACGTCACCTTATTTGCCTTGGATAAGCGAAATGATCGCTGCGTTCTAAAGAGCCGATCGCCGTTACCAAGCTTTGTAGGAATACGACCTTATAAAAACATCAACGTTGGGGAGAAGGTATACACTATCGGCGCACCACAAGGCCTTAGTTTGACGATCGCAGAAGGCTTGCTCTCATCAAAACGTGAAGAAGGAAATCGTCGTTTATTGCAAACTTCTGCTACCATCTCTCAGGGGTCATCTGGTGGCGGCTTATTTGATTCGAGCGGGAATCTACTGGGCATCACGACATTGATGTCAGTGAGAGGGCAAAATCTAAACTTCGCTATTCCTGCTGAAGAATACTGGTCTCCTTAACCTGAGGCTAATAGCAAACTCGCTGCTCGCTTGGCTAAGGTTGGAGCCATCATAATTCCATAACCTCCCTGCGCCGCTAACCAAAAGAAACCTTCCTGCTCATGATCATATCGAATCACAGGGTTTTGATCTTCAACAAAAGAGCGCAAACCCGCCCAACTGTGCTCCAAGCGATCTACTGTGATTAGGGTGTTTTTCTCAAGCCAATCGACTAATACCGCAATCTCAAGGTCATCTGGTTGAATATCCTGTGGTTCAACCGGTGTTTCATCACCGGGAGAAACCATTATATTCCCAGCTTCAGGCTTTAAATACGCACCACCAACAAAATCAACTAATGGCATCGCATTTAAATCTAAACCCCTTGGCGTTTTTACAATAATTGCGGTTCTACGCTTTGGAATAAGTCCGATAGGTTTTGCTTTAGCAAGCTCACCCAGTTGGTCTGCCCATGCACCAGAAGCGTTGATTACCTGCTTGCAATGGTAAACTTCGCCTCCGGCATTCACTTGCCAAAGGTCGGCTTTGTGCTGTAAAGCCACAACCTTATGCTTTAACAACAGTTCGCCTTTACGGTGTTTAAAACCTCGTAAATAACCTTGATGCAAAGTAGCGACATCAATATCTCTTACGTTCGGCTCATAAACTGCCTGATGAACCAATTCAGGTTTAAGTATTGGCGCAAGCTCAAGGGCTTCCGCTTTACTAACAGTGTAGATTGGAGATTGTTCTGAAGATAATTGTAATAAGCTGCTTAAATAATCATCCTCAGAACGCGCAACGGTTAAAGCCCCTCGCGGGGATAACAGCGGTGTTTCGCAAAAACCATCTGGAGGGTTTAAGAAGAACGCCTCGCTAACTTTGTTAATCTCACACACTTCGGGGCTGCCAAAGTTTGGGGTAAACAAAGCGGCCGACCTGCCCGTACTGTGGTAACCTGGCGCACTTTCAGCTTCAAGCAATGCTACCGTACCGGACTCGGCCAACTCATAGGCAACCGATGCCCCCGAAATGCCGGCCCCAATGACAATGAAATCAAAAATCTTTTGACTCAACTCAATGCTTCTTCGTTGGCAATGTTTACAGGCGTACCCTCGGCAAACTTAACCACGTTTTCAAAGGCAATTTGGAAATACAGCTCATAGCCATTTTTCTCAACATAACCAAGGTGAGGCGTCGCTAACACATTGGGTAAACTGAGCAGGGGTTCAGTGGAAGCATTAGCTGGCTCTTGAGTATACACATCAACCGCTGCAAACCCCGGTGCACCTGCTACAAGGGCATTATAAAGCGCATCTTGTTCAATCAATTCAGCACGGCTTGTATTAACGATCACAGCATCTTTTTTCATGAGGGCTAGATCCGCAGCCGTTACACAGTTTCGCGTGTCATCGTTTAGTCTCAATTGCAGTGATAGAACGTCTGAATCAGTAAAGAGCTCTGCTTTAGTAGCCGCTACTTTATGCCCATCTTGCTTAGCCTTCTCGAAAGAAGCTTCTCTACCCCACACTAGGACATCCATACCAAAGGCCGTGGCATACTTAGCAATGCGCTGACCAATTTTGCCGTAACCCCAGATGCCAAGCGTTAGTCCATTCAAACTGCGACCAATACCTAAATCGCCAGAACTCTGCCAGACACCATTTTGAAAGTTATTGACATAAGGAGCGATATGACGGCTCGATGCCATAATAATTGACCAGCACAGTTCTGAAGGTGCTATTGGCGAACCGCGGCCTTCTGCAATCGCAACCTTGTGCTTCGTGCAAGCCGCTACGTCTAGGTGATTGCTAATTTTCCCCGTTTGGCTGATGAGCTTAAGATTAGGCAACTGAGAAAGTAAAGCATCATCGATAACGGTTCTTTCACGAATGAGCACCAAGGCCTCTGCGTCTTTTAAACGAGCGACTAGCTCAGACTGAGACTCAGGTTCGGTAGTAAAAATACTGACATCATGCCCTGACAAAACATCGAAACAATCGAGGCTTTTAACTACATCTTGATAATCATCTAAAACCGCAACTTTCATAATTCACTCAGCACCGTAGCCATTAAGATTAATAACAGTTTATCAGGTGATGGTTTTCAAACCAAAAGTTGTTTTAGGCTAGCAAGGAGTATAGTGCAGCATAAATTTCCAGCCACGCTCACCGCGATAGTTTCGGGAAGCAAGATGGTTAAAGGAGTCGATGCCAAGCTGAGCAGATTTAACCGAACGACTCTTTAGCTCAATCATCGAGTCAACCTCGAGCACCACATCTTTACCACACTTAGACCAAGGCGTATTAAATGCTTCACGTGAGTTTAGAATCTTAAAAGTTTTCCCACGGACCGACGTTTTTAGCTGCTTTGTACGGTTATCAAAACGGTAATTTCTGACAATTCTTGCATGCGCATTTTTTGGCAGTTCAACAAAGCCACGGATACGAACTTGCCGTAGTCGCACGCGTTTATTTTTAGGAATCTGAATCCTCATGGTCAACTTGCAACGCCTAACTTGCTGATTTGGCTTACCCGAAAATGACGTAAAGAAGTCATCGAATACAGAATTAATTGCCCGCTTGTTCGGAGTCATCGTTATCGATACAGAACCTCTTGGGCAACCATTCCCACTGTATTTGATATTAGATAACTTAACATGAGGCTGCATAGCCTCAGCCCCAACTGGTGCGAGTAAGCAACATAAAAACATCTGAATATATCGAAGATTCAAATTCCTAACCATTGATTTTGTCGTTGTTTACCTGCAAAAAGTGTTCACGATTTAGTCATATTTCTTTCTAAAAAGGTTCACATCAGAATTATTGAGTTTAGATTCTAGCTTTTTTGCTTCTTTCGGAGAGATCTTCTTATCTTTCCAGTATTTATCATAAAGGTCTTGAATCGCTTTAATCTCTTTTTTCAGAGACTGAGACTCTGCAAAATTGATTTCTTTCGCTTTTCTTGCGACCTCAACGGCTTTCGTTTGTTTATCAATACGACTTTGAAATGTACCATTACTTGCAGCAAAAACAATACTCGGAACGGACATTAATAAAGCAACTGCCACGATAGACTTTATACCTGTGATTATATTCATTTTGAAGCCTTCCTATGCTCACAACAGATTGTAAGTAGGCCTGTAACACATATTACCGGCCAAAATCTGTTCATTAGTTTTTTGCGGTAATTGTTACCGCTGAGTTTAGACCGGGTCTTGCCTTAAGTTAATTTGCCGGCCGGTAGTCGCTGAAGCTTCTCTTCATCACCCCCCAAAGATCCTTCTTTGCCTGAAATGATTGAAATGTCTTTTACAGCACTACTATTGTTTTATGCGAAAAACCTCCTAAATATGGCTCATAAAATTATAGTCCAGCCACAAAATGTTTAGCTGCATTTCTCATAATTAAATAGGTAATCAAACTGTGTTCTATAATTCTGATTTTGATAGTCGAATGAATCCAATTGAATCAGTGCGGTCTCACCAGCAACGGGGGCACTGATCGATAAGGAAGAGTTGGCACGCAGAATCACATCCTCACCACAGGCAGCATAAAAATTAGAATCAGCGAATAATTCATCAAAAAACCTAATCTCTTCGTTTTCTACTTCCCCATTCCAATTCTCTTTGACAACCTGGCCTCTACTGCCTGCAAAAAAGTATTCTCTTGAAAACTCAGCTTCTCCACCAACAGGTAGCGATAGTTCACCTCGGTACCCTGCGCCAATTAAGAAAGCTTGATAACCAGAAGGGATATGCAAAGAGATTGCGATATTACAAGCGGCCCTATCCTCAGAAACATCAGACGCTGCATCTTCGCCAGAACCTGCACCCGCTACTGCCTCATATTCCCCGTCAAAAAGTACAGACACAGTCTTTCGGTCAGGAGTTATAATAATAGAGCTTGTGCCTGTTGGACACCCTGTTCCATTGTGGCTCACACTGTTAACCGTTACCTCTGGCGCATCGCCACTTCCACAACCCACAAGGAACAGACTTATCATTATTAAAGTTACATATTTCATGTTTTTTACCCAATTTAGCATCATCAATTTGAAGCGCACAAATGCGCTTCATTTCTTACAATGACCATGTGAAATGAGGATAGTTCTTATTCTCAGCTAATTCACAATTTGGTTTAATTTTGAGACGGTACAACTTTTCGTAATGGAAAAACTATAAAACGAGGGTCTTTACAGTCCAACTGCTGGCCTAAAGATAAGGATTCGTTAGTGACTTGGTCATTGATCATCACTAAGCGTTTAGCGCCGGGGTGGTCTTCCAACAAATCGGACAAACTCTTCACAATATCGCCGTGTATTGTATGCGCTAAAGCCGATTTATTTTGGCTCAATGCGATACAAGATTGCATCATTCTGACACGATTAATGAGCCGATCTAACTGCACGTCCTTGCTAGACTTCATTGCAATAACTTGCTTATAAAACTCGCCGGCTCTAGCAAGGTCACCCTGCTTAAAGGACGCATAGGCTCTTTGCTCTAAGATAAAAGACTTTAGAAAGCGAGTACGTTTCAGAATCTCTACTTCGGAATTGTTTAACCCATCACTATGCTTTGCTTTGCTCTCGCCTTGACTCGAATCATTTGCATTAGGCAATATGCCAACGGCAGTCACGTTATCTAATATGCTTTTTGCTTTATCAAGCAAGCCTTTACTGGCATCAAAATTATCCACAAGCAACCTTGCATGCGAAAGGTAGACTAAATCTTCTGCATAAGAGAGCTGGCGCATACGACTTTTCGGTTTATATTTCAGATTTAATAGCTTTTCCTCCACAGCTCGCAACTGCATCAGGCCTTCATCTTTTGACTCTGATTCTGCTTCTTTTTCATAATAAACATGTATTTCAGCAATAAGGCGGTCAATGGTAAGCCGGTCTACCTCGATCATTTCTAAATCTATTTGATCATCTTCACTAACGGTGGGGAAACTGGCA
>CALHTA010000354.1 GCA_938038645.1 uncultured Thiotrichaceae bacterium | reverse complement strand
GTCGCCATGTTATTTGTTGTAGGTTTGGCAGCATTTGTAGCAAAGACGGGTTAGTGGGAATTAACCGCAATACTAATGAGTTGGGAGTAGTTAAATGATCATTACAATGTACCAAGTAGACGCATTTTCAAGCGAAGTGTTTGGTGGTAATCCCGCAGCCGTTTGTGTTCTAAATGAGTGGTTGGATGATGTTGTTCTGCAAAATATTGCGGCCGAGAATAATCTGGCTGAAACGGCTTTCATTATTAAATCAGGGTCTGGATATGACCTTCGGTGGTTTACACCTGCGGTTGAAATTGATCTGTGTGGTCATGCAACGTTGGCGTCAGCTTATGTGATTTTTAAGTTCCTTGAGCCAGAGTTAAAGTATGTTGCTTTTCAAACCATGAGTGGTGAATTGGAAGTCACCATAGACTCGGAGCAGAAACTCAGTATGGATTTTCCTGCTCGCGCACCTCAGCAGATTGAGATCACTGATCTTCACGAACAAGCATTTGGACTCAAGCCGTTAGAAGTGTGGCAATCTCGTGATTTATTGGTGTTGTTTGAATCGGAAGCGCAGATTGTTCAGTTGCAGCCTAACCTTGAAAAGATCAGCGAGATAAAAGATAGCTTTGCAGTGATTGCAACGGCTAAAGGGGATGAGGTCGATTTTGTATCTCGTTTCTTTGCACCCAACGCAGGCATTCCCGAAGACCCTGTTACGGGGTCAGCACATTGTACGCTAGTGCCGTTTTGGGCAGATAAACTAAATAAGCAAGTGCTAAACGCAAAACAGCTCTCCAAGCGAGGTGGAGAGCTGTTCTGTGAAAACAAAGGTGATCGAGTAGCGATGAGTGGTTACGCATCGCTCTTTATGAAGGGTGAAATTTACCTTTAAGGACAACCTTCCTCAGCATAGCCCAACCAGCAGCCGTTTAATTCCTCTTGGAAGGTCATGGCGCCATCAAACTTAGGAGAACTTTCGCGTGTGCTGTTAAGGTTCTCTTTAATGCCAAAGCTACCGTAGCGATTGAAGGTTTGTGGGGCAGTAAATAGCACAAATAGTTTTGCACCCGCATCTTTCCAGCCGTTCAATAACGTCTTGTATCGTTCTTTCATTCTCGGGTCACGGTTTGCGTCTTCTATCAAAGGTAGCAGGCGATCTTTGACGGCGTCATCAGTGCCTTTAATCGTTAAGTGTTGTCCACCCTCATAGGCATAAAGGTCAATCTTACGGGATGTGTTTGCCTCTATTTGATCCAACTGAGCGATTTGATCAGCGAGCAGTTTAATATTTCCATCCAAACTATCAGGATCACCTTTTAGATAGCCCGTCGTAACAGAAGTGTCGTACTGACTATCCATTACCGCAAAGATGTCGTCGACAGTTTGAGCTTCACTCAATGTGCTAGTGACATTACCGCAGTTGGTATTGTCAGCGGTAGGTGCCCAACAACCGTGGAAATAAGGCGCAATAGCTATCGCGTCAGTATGTTGAACGGTTGTTCCGTAACTCAATAAGTTAGGAATGATGGCGGGGAATTTATTTTGTCCACCTAAAATGCGCTTCAAACGAGTTAGGTCACCAAACTCGTTTTCAAACTCAGTGAATATGTGTGTCGCGCGTTTTGAGTAGTAGCGAACTCTGTTTGAGTAAGCAGCATCTCGGAAAGCGAAGTTTTCCATAGCAGAGATTTCACTATCCTGAGCCCCTTTTAGCGTACTGTATTGATGGCCCCAGAAGCCTGAGTTCCAAACTTCATTACTGTATTCGATATGAGCAACAAGCGACTCGTCGAGTTCATCAGCAAGCAGAGTTGCATAATTAGTGATGTAATCATCATCGGCGTTATGTGGAATAATCAACCACGGGTGGGCTTTCACTAGATTGGCTATCGCAATACCAACCTCAAGTGGAACACCTTGGCGCTCACGGACGGGCGTTAAGAAAGATCCGCCCCAGCTGAGGTCATCCATGGTTGGGCGTTGAGTCCAAGCTAGCGGTGTGAGAACACATTCATTGTGAAGAGCCAAACCAGCATTGTAGTTGTCGATTTCAATTTGCGTTGCATCATCAGCTGGTGCGTCAGCTGTTGTTGGGCATGGAGCGATGGTGTGGCTTTCAGGGCGACGTGGTGAGGCTTCCATTAGATTCATCATTCGCAATACACGAAAATCTTTAGCAAAGTTTAAGTAATCTGGATTAAATACAATGGCATTGCGATTTGCTCTAAGCACTTCAACGAACGAGATATATGGCGAGCTAGTGCAGGCCGTAGCATCATTGACACGCGTAAACGGCGCGCCTTTGCATATGCCGCCTGGCATAATGATGCGGAGATTACGAATAGGGTCGGCGGCATCAATACTGGTAACACTAACCTCTAATCCCCTGACATTATTATCATTAAAAGTTGGTGAGTTATCTAAGCTAAGAGGGCAAGCTGCATCGGCGTCAAGGTCGACTAATAGCACGCCATCTTCTACACGACGGTTACAGCCCATCCCACTGAAATGAACTGACCCAATGCCATCATAAAGTACAGTATACGTACCTTCTGGAATAGACTCGCTGTTCGAGTATTGCAATATTCGTGTGAAGGCGTACTTGCTTTCACCGGTTGCCGTAGATGCATTAGCACATTCGGCCGGTATTTCTGTCGGCCAGCCAGTGATCGGATGATAAACAATATCTTCACAAGATCGCTCACCAAAAGGCCGCGCCACTCTGAAAATATCGGCCGTAATTAAGGGTTGGTTGATACCATCCGCTTCAGCCTGTGGTGTTTCGAGATTCATCCCTAGCAAGCGGTTTTCAGGAAGTGAATCTGGCTTAAACATTGCTTGCTCTAAGTCGTATAAGCGAAAGCTTGCAATCGGGTTACTTGCGCCAGCCTCGTTCAAATCGGTCAGTAACAGCGGCAAGTTTTTAATAACAGGATTAGTGGAGGTGCTGGCTAGAGACAGTGCTTCAATGCTGGTCGGCAAGTCGGCGTCCGTCACCGTACCTAAAGTTAAACCCGCGACGGTAAAGGTCACATCGTTAGTTGCATCTTGAGC
>CALHTA010000353.1 GCA_938038645.1 uncultured Thiotrichaceae bacterium | reverse complement strand
TTTGAAGCAGCTGATTAGTCAGCGGCAGCTCGCCCGAAAACTAGCAATGATTGCCACTTACCAATGGCAAATGACGCAGAATAGTTATCAGGATATTTACATCGCGATTCAGGATGACCGAGATCTATCGAAAGATTTTCGTAAAGCTGATGCAGCCTATTTTCAGACACTCGTTAAGTATGTTTTGGATAACGCTGAATCAATTGATGCGCTAATCATTCCATTACTTGATCGCGGAGTGGAACAGCTTGATCAAATTGAACTTGCAGCCTTGCGCATCGCAACCACAGAACTAAAGAACCATCCTGAAGTGCCATTTAAAGTTGTCGTTAATGAATCGGTCAATCTCACCAAGAAATTTGGTGCCGATCAAGCGCATAAGTTTGTTAATGGCATCGTAGACAAGCTGTCTCGTCAGTTACGTCCGTTAGAGACTGGCAGCAAGTAATCAATGGCTGGTGAGTTTGAATTAATTGCTAATTATTTCAACTGGCCAGCTGAAGATAAAAGTGTCGATACAAGTGTCGGGGACGATGGAGCCGTTTTAAATATTTCACCTGACCATCAATTGATTATATCGGTGGATACCTTAGTGGCAGGTGTTCATTACCCTCTAGATACCTCTCCCTCCGATATCGGCTACAAGTCTTTAATCGTAAACCTTAGTGACATAGCAGCGATGGGCGCAGAACCTCGTTGGTTTACCCTAGCATTAACGTTGCCCAATTATCATTCTAATTGGTTAAACGGATTTTCGGCAGGACTTAAACAAGCCGCTAATGAATATGGTGTTTCATTAATTGGAGGAGATACCACGCGTGGCGCTCAGACTATTTCTATTCAGATGATGGGAGAAGCAGTGATTGGTAAAGCACTCAAACGAAGTGCTGCGCTAGCAGGGGATGGCCTCTATATCACCAACACATTAGGTGATGCAGCCGCTGGTTTACAGATTCATCAAATCAATCAATCTTCCTCCCCACGTAAAATACTTTCAGATTCGGAAGCCTATTGCGTCGCTCGTTTAAATCGACCGACTGCAAGAGTGAATGAAAGCAAGATCATTCGTCAATATGCCAACGCTTGTATGGATATTTCCGATGGATTACTACAAGACCTGTCGCATATATTGCAGGCATCGCAACTCGGAGCGGTGATCGACACCTCAGCTATTAAATTATCATCACAGCTAGAAAGCCTCTATAACCATGAAGAAGGGCTTAAATTTGCTTTAAGCGGTGGGGATGATTACGAACTGCTGTTTAGCGTGGCTAAAGATAAACAAGAAAGTTTTGAAAACGAGATGCAAAATGAAGGCTTAGCGTTTCAATTGATCGGAAAGTTAGTTGACGATACAAATGATATTTTTGATCAAGAGGGCAATGTGTTAAACGCTTCAGGCTTCCAACATTTTTGAAGGCCTCTGTTTAAATGCCATCCATAAAAAAGCCTCGAATTCGAGGCTTTTTTAATATTCACTAATGACTCAATCAGCTAGCTGCAGACAACGGTAAACCTGCTGCTGTTCTAGCTTCTTTTATCATTGTAGATAACTCGCCATTTTCAAACATCTCTAGCGTGATATCACACCCACCAATTAACTCGCCAGCCACATAAACTTGTGGGAATGTTGGCCAGTCAGCGAAGCGTGGTAGATTCTGAAAAATTTCAGGATCCTGAATGACATCAATATAGGCAAACTCTTCGCCTACCGACATCAATGCCTGTGCCGTACGACTTGAAAAACCACACTGCGGTAGTTTTGGAGAGCCTTTCATGAAAACAATCACTGGGTTTTCATCAACGGCACTTTTAATTCTATCCATGACATCCATGGTTATAAACCTCATTAATTTGAAAAACAATTATATCATTACTCAACGACCTTTGATGAGTACTTTCAAGCCGTATAAGCAGAAGAAAATAAATCCAATCAGTGCCCATTCCGGAATACTAAGACCGAACAAAGACCACTGAACTTCGGCACACTCACCAGAACCTTGGAATACTTTACTTAACATGGCGGTGAATGGCAGATTATCAATCCAATAAGACAAACCAGGGCCACATTCTGGCACTTTTTCTGGAGGTAAATGCTGTAGCCATGACTGTCGCGCTGATATCGCGCCACCACCAATAGCGGCTAGGACAATAAGCTGTCCATAAACGCGACGACCGAAACTACTAGATGGATTATGGATTACACCCAGCAGAAAGATTCCGCCAATAATCATAAATGCAACACGTTGGAAGATGCACAGGGGGCATGGCTCTAACAACATATAATACTGCATGAATAAGGCAACACCGATCATCATCGCACAGAGGAGGAAACCAATAAGGAACATTGGCCGTATGGAGTATTGATTAGTCATATTTATTTCGCTTCATTTGAGATTGGGGTTTTTATGTATTATTTGGGTAAGTTTAAACTATTGACAATAATCGGTCAGCTCAAAAGCTGCTTATTATCTTAAACTTATAATGCTTCCCTTGTTTTATAGTGAATTTTATTTACTTGGTAAAGCTTGATGTAAAGTTATGTAAGGGTTATGGCAGTTATATAGTAGCTATGTGAAAATTATAATGAACAAATGGTTAGACAATTTGTCTGATTATGTAGATCAGCGATTTAGGTTTGATATGTTGAAACTAAGAATACCACCACCGATTTATGCATTAACCATTGCATCATTGATGTGGCTTTTAAACAGTTTCTCACCCATTGCAGTGTTATTTAGTGATCCATGGAATAAAGTAGGGTGGCTCTTTATCGTGGTGGGTCTAATCATCGATCTATGGTCTGTTGGTTTGTTTTGGAAACAAAAGACAACGGTTAACCCCTTGAAACCAGACAATTCAAACAGCATTGTCATTACTGGTTTCTATCAATACAGCAGGAACCCAATGTACTTGGGTATGCTGAGTATTTTACTAGGTGTCGCGTTATTGTTAGGAAGCTTGTCGCCGTTTATTGGCCTGCCATTATTTGTACTATTAATTACAACACAGCAAATCATCCCAGAAGAAATGACGTTGACTAACAAATTTGGCCAAGAATATTTGGATTACAAACATCGTGTAAGGAGATGGTTATGAGATATAAATTTGTTGCTATAGCGCTTATTGCCGCCATTCCAAGTGTCGTTTTGGCTGGTGCAAACTTCCTGAACCATGACCCTGTTTATACGATATCGCTTCAGGATCCTGAGCTAGGCAATAGGATTGAGCGTTCTATTACTAATTATCGTTTGGTTTGGAATCCTGAAATAGGCAAGTTCGATATTCTGCCGGGTAGTGTTCAACGCCCAATTGATATTGAAAATACATTGCACCCAGAGGCAATTGACTCAGAACCGTTTGAGCCAATCTACTACGGTACCGACATCTCAGTGTGATTTTGAGATCAAAGTACCAATACCTTGATCAGTCAGTAGCTCAAGAAGTACAGCGTGCTTAACGCGGCCGTCGATAATGCAAGCAGACTCCGCTCCTGACATTGCAGCGTGTAGTGCACAATCCACTTTAGGCAGCATTCCACCTTGAATCGTCCCATCGTTAATTAAACGATCAATATCAACAGAAGTTAAGCCTGTTAGAAGCTCACCTGACTTGTTAAGAACTCCGGGTGTGTTGGTTAATAGCAATAATCTTTCTGCTTTTAGTGCACTGGCAATTTGCCCCGCCACAATGTCAGCATTGATGTTATAAGAGGCACCATCTTCACCAATTCCAATCGGAGCGATCACGGGAATAAACGATTCTTTTTCTAATGTGTGAATAATGGATGGATTAATGCTAACAATTTCACCTACATGGCCATAATCTATTCCATCTTTAGATTGTAGTTTTCTAGCTCTGATCAGATTGCCATCTTTACCCGTTATTCCTATTGCTTTGCCGCCAGCTTGACTGATCATGCTTATAATTTGTTTGTTAACCAAACCTCCCAATACCATCTGAACTACATCCATGGTTTCAGTATCGGTGATGCGCATTCCCTCATGAAATTTACTTTCAATGTTGAGTTGCTCAAGTAGATTAGCAATTTGCGGTCCCCCACCATGAACAATGACTGGGTTGATTCCCACTTGTTTTAACAGGACAACGTCCTTAGCAAATCCGCGCTCAAGCAACGGGTCAGTCATCGCGTTGCCGCCATACTTGATTACAATCGTCTTTCCAGAGTAACGCTGAATGTATGGCAATACTTCCGTTAGAATATTTCCGATGGCGGCTGGAGAGTTTGATGATTCAGTCATGGATTAATCGCTAATTGAAAACAGTTATTATCTAATAATTAGAAAGGCAATTCAGTTATTATTCCAGCATTTTTTAAAAGCACTCGAAATGGTACTTTAATTGCTTCAAGTCTTATTTCTGAGTTAGCTTCAAAGCGGAAAGTTAAATCAGGGCTGGTATTGGATGCACGCATCAACGCCCAGCCATCATTGTAATCAACTCTCATACCATCAATATAACAAGGTGTCCCATTAGGAAAATGTGCACTTTCAATTAGACGCTCTAGCAAGGCTTTTGCATCAGTAGGGTTATTCATATTTAATCGGTATTCTGGTGTGCTGTAGTTTTCCGGAAGTTGCTCAAACACGGTTTCACAGCTTTCAGCCTGCGAAGATAAAGCTTCTACCAATCTTGCCGCAGCATAAAGACCATCATCAAAATCTGACCAGCGATCCCGCAGAATGATATGCCCACTAAACTCTCCTCCCATCACCGCATTCGTTTCACGCACCTTGGCTTTTAAATGAGAATGGCCAGTAGGGCACAAAGTTAAGCTACCGCCTGCGCTTTCTACAACATGCTTGACTAAGTCACTACACTTAACATCACACACAACCATGGACTCTGGTGCATCACGAAGAACATGCTCCGCCAACAGCATCATTATTCGGTCGGGCCAGAGGATTTTTCCTTTGCCATCAACTGCAATCACTCTGTCGCCATCGCCATCAAAAGCGATCCCAAAATCAAGTTTTTCAGTGATTACCAAGTCTTGTAAAGCTTTTAGGTTTTCTGGCTGAGTAGGATCGGGTGAGTGATTTGGAAACCGGCCGTCAAGTTCGCAAAATAAGGGGAAAACTTCACAGCCAATTTTCGTAAATAAAGATTCTGCTAATAAAGAGGTTACGCCATTTCCACAATCTATCGCGATGCGCAGTGATTTTTTGAGTTTTATATCCGCGCTTACCGCCTGGGTGTAGTCACTAAGAATATCGCCGTAGTGGGTAAGCTCACCGGTTTTGGTGGATTTACAATATTGTTCTGCAAAGATTGAGTCGTAGATCTGACGAATTTCTTTTTCGGTTAACGGTGCATTATTTATCACCATTTTAATGCCGTTGTAATGGCCTGGGTTATGACTAGCCGTCACTATGACAGCATCACGAAAGCTTAGCTTCTCGATCGCGAAGTAAGCAACAGGCGTAGGGGTTAATCCAAGATCAACAACATGACAGCCGGAATCTAGCAAGCCCATCACTAGGTGTTGCTTAATTTCGGGACTGCTTAAACGCCCATCTCTACCGATGAGAATTTTATTGCGGTTTTCAGCAAGTAATCGGTGACCGATGACTAAACCAATTGAATAGGCATCAGGTGGAAAGAAATCTTCATTTACTTTGCCACGTATATCATAGGCTCGAAAAATATCGGGTTGAATCATTTTTTGCATTGTCTGATCCTTAAAGGCCAAGGACTTTCTTGTTATTGTTAGGGGGTGCTTATATGGCTAAAATTACCACATATATGGCTTTTTATCTACTCAATTGCTTATCATTGTATTTATTATAGTCCATAGTTTAGTTTTTGCCCGAATGACCGAAACCTCCAGCGCCACGTTCGCTGTTATCAAACGATTCAACTGCATTTAACTCTACTTGTACAACCGGTAAAAAAACGAGTTGTGCAATACGATCACCCATTTCAATGGTGTAAGCTTTATCGCTGCGGTTCCAACAGGAAATAAATAGCTGTCCCTGATAATCCGAGTCAATCAACCCCACCAAATTACCCAAAACCAGTCCATGCTTATGGCCAAGTCCAGACCTTGGTAAAATAGTGGCGGCTATTCCAGGGTCAGCAATATGAATTGCTATACCAGTAGGTATTAATGAAGTCTGACCTGGTTCAATTGTCATCGAATTGTCGATACAAGCGCGCAAATCCATTCCAGCCGAGCCGTCAGTGGCATAGTTTGGAAGAGGGATGCTATTGCCGATACGATCATCAAGTATCTTGTAGTCCACAGCAGTCATTATGTATCGCTCGTATCGGTTGCTAAATAATATTGGCAAATTATAGCCAGAATTTCGTACGCTAGAAGTGATTTATTCATTTCCGGCAAAACATGATGATTCCCATCAGCCGTTAAAATATCAACCTGATTCGTTTCAACATCGAAGCCTTTATCTGCCCCAACTTGATTCGCAACGATCAGGTCTAGACCCTTCTTTATTAATTTACCTGATGCATATTTAATCACATCATTAGTTTCAGCTGCAAATCCAACGGTAAATAAGTCTGGATTTGCATGACTGGTTGTCGCAAGTACATCTGGGTTTTCAACTAAATCTAGCTGCAAAACATTGCTATCTTTGTTTTTCTTCATCTTGGTTGAAGAAACTGATTTCAAACGATAATCAGATACTGCCGCAGCTGCGATAAATAAATCAGCATTTGCCACTTCGTTCGTGACAGCCGCCAACATTTCTTCAGCCGTTTCAATAGTGATACGTTTGATAGAATTTGACACAGATAAACGAGTCGGGCCTGACACTAAAACAACCTGCGCACCCATTGCAGAAGCTGCCTCAGCGATGGCATAACCCATTTTACCGGAACTACGATTAGTTAGGTAACGCACGGGGTCTAGCGGTTCGCGCGTCGGACCTGCTGTAATTAATAAGCGATGACCGGATAGTTTTCGATCGCCAAAAGATCTAATCACGCCATCATATATTTCTTGTGGTTCTAACATCCGCCCATAGCCAACGTCACCACAGGCTTGTTCGCCCGCAGCAGGACCATGTAGTTTGTGCCTTTGCTGCAAAACGGCAACATTTTCTTGGGTAGCGGGGTGCGCCCACATTTGTTGATTCATTGCCGGTGCGATATGTACTGGTGCATCCGTGGCTAATACCACAGTCGATAATAAATCATTGGCCATACCCGCCCTGAGTCTTGCCATCAAATCAGCAGTTGCAGGGGCAATGATCACTAGATCAGCCCAACGAGCGAGTTCGATATGTCCCATTCCTGCTTCAGCTTCAGTATCAAGCAAGGCGCTATGTACGGGATTTCCCGATAGGGCCTGCAGGGTCAGTGGGGTAATAAACTCACAAGCCCCAGCAGTCATACAAACCCTAACTTCGTACCCCGCCTTTTTGAAGAGTCGCACTAGCTCAGCAGATTTATAGGCAGCAATACCACCACTAATCCCAACAAGTATGTTTTTAACTAATATATTGTCCATACTGTCATTATACCAAAAATAAGGTCAGAAACCCTATGGCAATTACAGACTGGGCAGTTGAAGACAGGCCACGTGAAAAGCTTCTTATGCGAGGCGCTGATGTGCTAAGTGACGCCGAGCTATTGGCAATCTTTCTAAGAACAGGAATTAAAGGCAAAACGGC
>CALHTA010000352.1 GCA_938038645.1 uncultured Thiotrichaceae bacterium | reverse complement strand
TTAAAAGGTCATTTCAGGCACATTGTCTGGGATAACTAATTCACCCTCAGTCAAACTGGCAATTTCTTCCGCGCTAACACCCGGTGCACGTTCACGTAAAATAAACTTACCGCCTTCAATGTCCATCAGTGCGAGATCCGTCAGCACGCGTTTAATACAACCTTTACCCGTTAACGGTAGCGTACACTCAGAAAGCAGCTTAGATTGCCCTGTCTTGGAAGCATGGGTCATGGTAACGATGATGTTATCAGCGCCAGCTACCAAATCCATTGCGCCACCCATACCCTTGATAAGCTTGCCTGGGATCATGTAAGAAGCGATGCTACCGTGGCAATCCACCTCAAAAGCTCCTAAAACCGTTAGGTCAACGTGACCACCACGGATCATGCCGAAAGATTCAGCCGATGAGAAGATAGAGGCACCCGTAATCATTGTGACGGTTTGCTTACCTGCATTGATCAAGTCCGCATCGACTTCATCATCTAATGGAAATTGTCCCATTCCTAACAGGCCATTTTCAGATTGCAGCATGACCTGCATGTCATCCGGTATGTAATTTGCAGCCAAGGTAGGGATACCAATCCCGAGGTTGACATAGTAGCCGTCCTTAAATTCTTGGGCGACGCGTTGAGCGAGTTGTTCGCGAGTCAAAGCCATTTCTATCCTCCTTATGCGCTGCGTACGGTGCGTTGTTCGATATCTTTTGCAAACGTGCCTTGAATAAGGCGATTTACATAGATGCCCGGTAGGTGAATCTCATCTGGATCAAGCTCGCCCACCTCCACAATCTCTTCGACTTCGACCACGGCAATTTTTCCAGCAGTAATAGCCATTGGATTGAAGTTACGAGCAGTTTTTCGGAACATTAAGTTTCCGTAGCGGTCAGCCTTCCATGCTTTAGCAATGGTGAAGTCACCTTTCAACGCTTCTTCCATAATGTAGTGGCGTCCATCGAACTCACGAACTTCTTTACCTTCACCCACTGGGGTTCCGTAGCCTGTTGCAGTGTAAAAAGCGGGGATACCCGCACCACCGGCCCTCATTTTCTCTGCAAGTGTGCCTTGAGGAGTAAGCTCTACTTCTAATTCTCCGCTCATCATTTGTGACATGAACAAAGCGTTCTCACCAACATAAGAGGCGATCATTTTTTTGATCTGTTTGTCTTCCAAAAGTAAGCCTAAGCCTTTGCCATCGACACCGGCATTATTCGAGGCAATGGTCAGACCTTTGGTGCCTTTGCGTTTAATTTCTTTGATTAGATTTTCAGGAATCCCGCAAAGGCCAAAGCCTCCGGCGATAACCGTCATATTATCTTCTAAGCCGTCTAGCGCCTCAGCGTAACTGCTCACTACCTTGTCAAATCCGGGCACAGATCACCCCTCCATATTGGTTTTCGGTAATAAAGGTTTAGAGTGCAAGAAATTGTGAGATTTATCAATTCAAATTAATTATTGAATTTGGGGTGACAGCCTGTCGCAAATGACTGCTCAATCATGCGGATTTATGGCAAACTAAAGCTAAAATTACCGCCTATTCTAATAAAAATAATTACGCAAAAATGATAGCCAAACCCGATCTAAACAGGCTGCTCGTAAAGCGCTCGGCACAAGGAGTAATGTGTTGACGTTTAATTCCAGAGGTTTAATGCAGACTCTGTCGATCTTGGTCGTCTTGGTTTTTTTTCTGACTGGCTGCTTTCAGAAGGATTCCGAGAATCTAAACGTATCTAATTTACATTGGTTTGAAGACACATCTGGTAGCTTAACTTTAGATCAAATACTAGACAAAGCTGTCTCTACTGAATGGAATAAAGCGCCACATCAAAACTTTAATCTAGGATTTATTGATAGCGCCGTTTGGTTAAGCCTCCCGTTTGAGAATACTAAAAATATTCAAAACCCGATGTTGCTAGAGATTGCTTTTCCACTGCATGACAGCATCGATGTCTATTTGCTAGACGGCGACGAAGTTGTTAAGACGTTTCAAACGGGTGATCAGCGCCCATTCGCAGAAAGGCCCATTAAACATCGTAATTTCTTGTTTCCTCACACTGTTCCTCCCAATGGAAAGTTAAGAGTCGTTGCCAGAATAAAGACCACTGACACAATGTACCTTCCAGTGAAAGTCTGGGAGAGCAATGAATTTTTCGCTTACGATCAGCAAGAGGTGTTACTGCTTGGAGTCTTCTTTGGCTTCTTGTCGATAATGCTGGTTTATAATTTATTTCTCTATATTTCGACCCATGAAAAGAACTATCTTTATTATTCTTGGTGTACCTCTTGCATCCTCTATCTGCAGCTAACTCAGAAAAACTTGGGTTATCAGTACTTCTGGCCAAATGAAGTATTTTTCAATCATATGAGTGTGCCTACCTCGACGTTTTTAATGATCGCAACCAGTGCTTTTTTCATATTAAAGTTTCTAGGTCTTGATGAAAAACAATATGCCAAAACGACCCTAGCGTTTAAATTTGTAATTTGGCTAGCGTTTATAGGAATTATCTGGGGAGTGCTAGTTTTAGCCTCTCAAACCTCTATTGTTTCATACACAGCAGTCGTTCTGAGTTCGGCGGGATTAGCAGTTGTTGCAACCGTTGCCGTAATGGGGATATTGATTAATTTATCGTTAAAGGGCAGTCGCTCAGCTCAACTCTTAGCTGTCGCTTGGTTCTCATTGCTTGTGGGAAGCTTCATTTTTGGCTTGGGCCGCATGGGGGTGCCAATGCCAATGATTCTCGTTGAAAATGGCATGCTCATTGGGTCTACTTTTGAAGCGGCCTTAATATCTTTTGCGCTTGCGAGGCACATCAAAGTAGAACGTGAAGCGCGTATGCTTGCTCAAGAGTTAGCTTTGACAAACGAACGAAAAACGCGTGAAGCTCAAAATTCACTTCTCAAATTACAAGAAAAAACCACACAGCAACTTGAGGAACAAGTGCAAGAGAGAACGTACAAACTAGAGCTAGCAATGGACGATCTGACGCGGGCTAATCTCAAGTTAGACAGCCTCTCAAGGATGGATAGCCTAACCGGACTTTCTAATCGACGTAATTTCGACCAGGAATTTAATGAAGCTTGGCTGAGTTGCTCAAGATCTAAGAAACCGATGTCTTTACTAATGGCTGATATCGATCATTTCAAAGCGATAAACGATACTTATGGCCATTTATTTGGTGATCAATGTTTAATTAAAGTTGCAGGTATTTTGAAGCGTTGTGTGAGTCGGCCACGCGATCTGGCGGCAAGATTTGGTGGGGAAGAATTTATTGTTATGCTGCCAAACACCAATGAGGAAGGTGCTTATTTAATTGCTGAGACAATACGAACGGGTATCGAAAATATTAAGCTCACTCATGAAGATACTCAGGTTACTTTTACCATTAGTATTGGTATTGCCACTATCGTTCCATCAATGGAAACAAGCTTTATCGAACTCAATGAAAATGCAGATCAAGCGCTTTATTTAGCGAAGGAAGGCGGTAGAAACCGTGCCGTTGCCTACAGCCAATGCCTCAATAAAAATGGCATTAATCAAGCGGTGTTAAATTAATTCAACACCCCTTAACGTAGAGCCTGAGCCACTTTTGAAGCATTCGTTCTACCTAGCTGTTCAGATATGTAATCCCCAGCGCTGATAAGTGCCGCTAAATCAACGCCATGTTCAATTCCCATTCCGTTCAGCATATAAACCACATCCTCTGTCGCTACATTGCCAGTTGCACCTTTGGCATAGGGGCAACCGCCTAAACCTGCAACTGAGCTATCTACGACCGCTATTCCATGTTGTAAAGCGACGTGAATATTGGCGAGCGCTTGGCCGTAGGTGTCATGAAAGTGCACCGCTAGTTTGTCAGCTGGAATTACTTGTAAAACAGTGCTTAGTAATGTGCTGATGCTGCCAACTGTTCCAGTGCCTATGGTGTCGCCCAGTGAGACTTCATAACACCCCATTTCAATAAGCTTCAAAGCCACATCACGTACTTTTTCTGGTGCAATTTCTCCTTCATAAGGGCAGCCTGCTACACAAGATACATAGCCTCTTACTTTCAGGTTATCGCGGTTGGCGGCTTCCAATACTGGGGCAAAACGTTGAATGCTCCCCTCAATAGAACAGTTCACATTGTTCTGGCTAAATGCCTCAGAGGCTGCGGCAAAAATAGCAACCTCAGAAACATTGACCGACGTGGCGCGTTCATATCCCTTAAGGTTTGGGGTTAGGGCGGCGTAAGTTACATTGGATGCTCGATTCAGATCGGTAAAGACAGCCTCGCTACCGGCCATTTG
>CALHTA010000351.1 GCA_938038645.1 uncultured Thiotrichaceae bacterium | reverse complement strand
CCTAAAGAGCATTGGAAATTTTTGAATCGCGCAGGCTTTGGTCTACGTCCTGATTCTGGTGCGCCGGCCGAAACGATTGGTGGATTAAGCTACTACGAGGATTGGGGCAAGGTTGACCGTGCTTCGCATGGCTACGGCTATGGAATGTCGGTGAGTTTATTGCAGTTGGCGCAGGCCTACACCGTGTTTGCTAATGAAGGAATCTTGGTTCCTGCCAAATTACTGAAGCAAACCGAAGCGCCTATCGGTCGACGCATCATGAAGCCTGAGAATGCTAAAGCGGTGCTTCGCATGATGACTGCCGTAGTTAAAGGTGATGCGACCGGCAAGCTGGCCATGATTGATGGTTACAATGTGGCGGGTAAAACGGGTACAGCGTTTAAATATATCAATAAGAAATATCGTAAGGATCGTCGGGTAGTGAGCTTTATTGGTTTAGCACCAGCGAGCGATCCAAGGTTAATCGTAGCGGTCACTTTAGATGAGCCAAGAGTAGAGCGGGCAACCGGTGGTCGTTTAGTGGCTCCGATGTTTTCTAAAATTATGTCGAGCAGCCTGCGTGTTTTAGATATTCCGCCAGATGACTTGCCAACTAAGCGTGCTGCGGCTCGTTTGAAAGTAGGGGGGTCTTAATGGCTATTTCCCTTAAAGAATTATTGAAGAATGTTGCAGGTATTGTTGCATCAGACGATGTAAATCAGACTGCAAACATTCTAGTGTCTGAAATGACCTTAGACAGTCGTGCTGTTAAAGCAGGCTATGTGTTTGTTGCGCTTCGCGGCACGCAGGTGCATGGTTTGAACTATGCGAAAACAGCCGAGCAATCAGGTGCTGTTGCGGTACTTTGGGAGTACGAAGAAAACATTGATGTTCCAAAGTTATCAATCCCTACGATTGCGATTAAAGAATTACCAGCGAGCCTAGGTGGAATTGCAGCCCGCCTTTATGACTATTCTAGTCAAGACCTGCAGATAGTCGGAATTACAGGAACCGATGGAAAAACTTCTGTTAGCCACTTTTTAGCTCAGGCAATGAATGCCTCAAATGAATTGTGTTCAGTGATTGGAACACTCGGTATTGGCAGCCCAAAGTCTCTTGAAAAAGCGACTCATACCACGCCCGATGTGATCTCAGTCCATAGAAATCTTCACCGCCTTAGCACGCGAGGGAGTCGCTGTGTGGCGATGGAGGTTTCTTCTCATGCTTTAGATCAACAGCGTGTTGCCGCTGTTGATTTTGATGTTGCGGTACTCACGAATTTAACGCGAGATCATCTTGATTATCACGGTACGGTTGAAGCTTACGCAGACGCAAAAATGCGTTTGTTTGTAGAGCATCAGCCAAAGGCGGTAGTCGTTAATTTGAATGATGCTTTTGGTGTGCGTATTAGTGAAACTTTGCAGCAGTCTAGTCTTGATCATGCTCCCGCTGTCTATGGCTATGCGATAGCTGAAGATGGCTTAGATCCGAAGAATATTTCAGCGAAAACCATATTAGCTACCAACGCACAGTTTAACCATCTGGGGTTAAGTGCTGACATCGGCTACCAAGGTGAAACCTATCACTTTCAAGCTGGTGTTTTAGCCGACTTTAATCTAAGTAATTTATTAGCGGCGATCGGCACTTTAATCGCTTTAGGTACTGAGCCAGCTGAAGCAGTTGCAATGGTGTCTAAGGTTGAGACAGTACCCGGGCGTATCGAAAAAGTAACCGTCCTTAATGATGAGGAAGCCGGTTTTTTAACCGTTGTTGATTACGCCCATACAGCGGGCGCGCTTGAGTCTGTACTAAAAGCCTTGCAAGCACATTGCACGGGTCGATTGATCTGTGTTTTTGGGTGCGGTGGCGATCGTGATAAAGGCAAGCGCCCACTAATGGCAGCAACAGCAGAGCGTTTAGCGGATGTTGTGATTGTTACTGATGACAACCCTCGTTTTGAAGATACCAAGCAAATTATGCGGGACATTTTGTCAGGCTTTGATCAGCTAGAAAATGTGCTCGTCCAACACGATCGAGCTAAAGCAATTCGTGAAGCAGTGGGCATGGCTAGTCGTGGTGATGTGGTCTTGGTTGCTGGCAAAGGTCATGAGAAATTCCAGTTAGTTCAGGGTAAAGAATTACCGTTTGATGATCGTCAAGAGATTCGTGGCGCACTCACCGAATTAGCAGGGAGGGCAGTCGCATGACTTGGTTACTTGCTGATATTGTCGAAATGGTTGATGGAACGCTGCATGGTCGTTCGAATCAAACCATTGTCGATGCGAGTCAGATAAAGCTAGATGCCGTCGCAACGGATTCACGCTCAGTGTCATGCGATCAGCTTTTTATTGCGATTAAAGGTGAGCGTTTTGATGCTCATGATTTTGTCAAAGACTTGGTTGGAAAAGCTGGCGCAGCATTGGTCGATCGTTTAATTGATTGTGATTTGCCACAGATCGTAGTTAAAGACACGCGAGTGGCGTTAGCGCAGTTCGCAGCCAAGTGGCGACAGCAGTTTGATATG
>CALHTA010000350.1 GCA_938038645.1 uncultured Thiotrichaceae bacterium | reverse complement strand
CAGTTTCAGGGCCAGTTGGAGTGTCTGCCATCGGGCGATAATATTCCAAGCCCGCAGCTGATACTGAGGCATTCTGATCGGTTTTTCCATAAGGGAAATCATGAACTTTGATTAGCTCATCAAAGATGCGATCCAAGTCTTTAATGGGGCCGTTAAACCTGACACGCCAGTAGGGCGTCATTGAAATTGAAGGGATAGAAAAACCGGATTCAAACAAAGCGAGTGCTGGATTCATTTTCATCTTCTCAGTAATTGAACATGGGCTCAGTATACTGACCTACTGCTGACACCCCAGTGTCAGCAGTAGTATGTTATTTTCAAGTTTCACTAACCATTACTGAGAACCTGATGCGGAAATCCGACCGCTTATTTGAAATTATTCAGATCTTACGTAGCCACAATAAATCGGTTACCGCCGAGGCATTAGCTGAAGAACTGGAAGTTTCTAAAAGAACCATTTACCGAGATATACAGGCGCTGCAAGCGATGCGTACACCTATCGACGGTGAGGCGGGCGTCGGCTATATGATGCGCAGTGGTTACGACCTACCAGCGATTAACTTTAACGCCAATGAGTTGGAAGCGATTGTGGTTGGTTTGAATTTATTGGCGCGAACGGGTGACAAAAGCCTGCAGCAAGCCGCTAAAAGTGTTGCCAATAAAATCGAATCGGTGCGTGAGAAAACGGATAGTTTGATGGTGTCAGATTGGGGCGTGGAGTTGCCTGATGATGTTGACATGGAGCCTTTGCGCACCGCCATTCGGTTGGATCAGAAAATGTCGATTCGTTATCGGGATGACGCTGGAATAGAAAGCCAACGGAGCATCTTACCGATCGCTATGATTTATTATATTGAAGTCATTGTGCTTGTGGCTTGGTGTGAGCTGCGTGAGGATTTTAGGCACTTCAGAGTAGACCGCATTGTACACAGCGAATTGCTTGATGATTACTTTAAATGTAGTAGTTCCGATTTCATCTGACACTTCAGCTTGATCTGAAGAGAGTTACCCGTTTTGATAAAGGTGTCGAATCTTTTATTCAAAACACAAAAGGTAACTCTCAATGATTCATACTAACAATCCGATCATCAAACACAAAGCCGGTTTATTAAATCTGGCAGAAGAACTCGGTAATGTGTCCAAAGCCTGCAAGTTGATGGGCGTTTCACGCGATACATTTTATCGTTATCAGGAATTGGTTGAAACGGGCGGCATCGATTCACTGATTGATAAAACACGGCGCAAAGCCAATGTTAAGAACAGAGTGGATGAGGCAACTGAACAAGCCGTTATTGCTTCTGCAATCGAACAGCCAGCCTTTGGACAACACCGAACCAGTAATGAACTACGCAAGCAAGGTGTCTTCGTTTCCGGTAGTGGTGTGCGCTCAATTTGGGTGCGGCATGGTCTGGAAAACTTCAAAAAACGGCTTAAGGCACTGGAAGCCAAAGTGGCCAACGACGGCATTATTCTCAATGATGCTCAAGTCGCTGCGCTAGAGAAGAAAAAGCACGATGATGAAGCCTGCGGTGAGATTGAAACAGCCCACCCTGGCTATCTGGGGTCGCAAGATACGTTCTATGTCGGCAACCTTAAAGGGGTGGGTCGTATCTACCAGCAGACCTTTGTTGATACCTATAGCAAAGTCGCTTTCGCTAAGCTCTACACCACCAAGACGCCGATTACAGCCGCTGACATGCTCAATGACAAAGTCTTACCATTCTTCAAGCAATATGAGCTGCCAATGTTGCGAATTTTAACCGACAGAGGCACCGAGTATTGTGGTCGTGTTGACCAACATGACTATCAATTGTACCTGGCCATTAACGACATTGATCACACCAAAACCAAAGCGATGTCGCCCCAAACAAATGGTATTTGTGAGCGTTTTCATAAGACTATTTTGAATGAGTTTTATCAGATCACTTTTCGGAAAAAGTTGTATTTAGACATTGATAGCTTACAAAAAGATCTGGACGAATGGATCGGGAGCTATAACAATGACCGAACTCATCAGGGGAAAATGTGCTGCGGTCGAACACCGATGGCGACATTGCTTGATGGTAAAACGATTTGGGCGGAAAAGAATTTAGCTCAAATCTAATCTAACAGGCACCTGAAAAAAACGGGTAACTGTCAGATCAAGTCTGAGCTACTACAGGTAATGTGCAGAAAATGCAATCCATTACGCGCTCCTTGTCCATGTTGGACTCAGGGCAATACTGACCTTCGCTAACAAACGTGATATCTTTCGACATTCTAACAGGGTTGCTGCGTAGCAGAAGTATTGCGTTAATCGTTGTGATCTGCCTGCCAAAGAGGTACTAGTAATGCCTCTTTGGCTTTAATCTCACGCTGAAACTATCCTGACTTGAGAGCCAACAGTGCTTTTTCAGCAAATGCTGGTGGTAAAGATTTTACTTTCTTTTGGTTAGATAAATACGTTGCGAATTTGCCCTCTCCCAAATAGTTCTCACGAAACCATCGACGAAACTCTCCCAAAGATTCTTCAGGGTAGCAAAAAGGCTCTTGAGGGTTCGAAAGAGATTGCGGAAAACGTTTTGGATAAGCATGTTCATACCTTTTCCTTGGACTGTAGGCCTGATCAAAATTGCTTGCTTTCCAATGTTTAGACCAGTGCGTCCCTACACTAATATCTGGTAAAAAAGTTTCGTCAGTGTGAAGGCCCGACTCGCCAAGGCGGACGAACATGTCGGCTATTTCTTTAAAGATACCAAAGTAGCCTGTCGG
>CALHTA010000349.1 GCA_938038645.1 uncultured Thiotrichaceae bacterium | reverse complement strand
GCTATTTTCACACCCCCTTTTCGAAGTGCTTCTAGGCGGCTGGTAATGGAGTCACTATCATCAAGTACTAAGCTTTCCGTAATCTCAACGACAACTGAGTCACAAGGCACACCTTGACGATCCATAAAGGCTAGCCATCTTTCCACATCCATCCCATTATCACGATACTGAAGTGGGGACGTGTTGATACTCATTTCCATCTTGGGGTCTAGGTGTTTACGCCAATGCCCAAGTTGCTCAATGGCGCGATAGAAGACCCAGTCACCGATGTCGACAATCATGCCGGTCTCTTCAGCAATTTGAATAAAGTCGTCAGGTGAAATAACGCCGAGTGTAGGATGATTCCATCTAATGAGGCCTTCTGCTTTAACGATCAAGCCTGTTTTAAAATCAATAATAGGCTGGTAGTAAACTTCGAACTGTTTTTTACTGATGGCTTTACGAAGCTCAGTAATGATCTGCATGCGCTGCTGTGAGTTTGTGCGCATGGGTGTCGAGAAATATGTGTATTGATTGCGACCATTATCTTTAGAAACATACAAAGCTTGGTCAGCATTCATGCCTAACGACTCAGCGTTTTGTGAATCTTTGGGGTATGAGGTGATGCCAATACTTGCAGAGATATAAAACACGTTAACGTCGATAGAAAACGGCTCACACATACTGCGCAAGACTCTATCTGCAATGGCATTGATTTGCTTCTTATCGACGATGCCACGCAAAATGATCGTAAACTCATCGCCACCAATACGCGAAACTTCATGGACAGGACCGACTGCCTCTTTCAAACGCTGAGCCGTGGCAATCAGCAGCTCATCACCTACGTTGTGACCGCGAGTGTCATTTACCGCTTTAAAATTATCTAGGTCTATGAAAAATAGCGTGAATTGGTTGGCGGATACATCGGAATGATTTACCAACTGACTGATCAGTTTGCTATACATTCGTCGGTTAGAAAGCTTAGTCAGTGGATCAATATTGGCTTGTGACCAGATCAGCGCTTCATTTTCTTTTTGTATCGTAATATCGGTATGTGTTCCGACAACGCGAGTTGGATTCTCGTTGGCGTCATAGGTAACGACCATGCCTCTTGAAAGCACCCAAAGCCAGCTTCCGTCTCGGTGTCTTATACGATTACTGAAGGAAAACTCATCGGTTTCAGCATTCATGTGTGCGTCAAGAGACGCCATCGATTGCGCTTTTTCTTCAGGGTGAATCATGTTCTGCCACTCACTCATCGTGGGCACAGTATCATTATCGTTATAGCCAAGCTTCTTTAAGATTTGCGGTGAGAAGAAAACTTTATCCGTTAGCGGGTTCCAATCCCAGATGCCATCACCTGAGCCCTCAATCGCAAATTTCCAACGTACATCACTAGACTTTTTCGCTTGGCTAAGTTTATTTTGATAATCATCGAGGTCAAACAGCATGCTATTAAACTCATCAATCAAGTCAGCGACTTCATCTTTTTGCTTAACATGGAGTAAGTATTTTGTCGGGTTGGTGGGGTCTTTTTTAGCTCGCATCATGCGTCGCTTTAGCTTGAGTATAGGCGCAATAATAATCAGGCTTGCTGCAAACATTGAGGTACAAATAACAAAGAAAGAGATGCCCAATACCTGACCAATGAGCGTCCAAAGGCTCACTTGATTATTTTTATTCAGAGTTGATGTATCAATCCTTAGCGTAATTTGACCCAGGCTACCCTGCTTATTTGTAAAGGTTCTGCGTACTTCGAAACGCGTATTATCTTGTTGATAAATTGTTTTTTCTGAGGGCGCAATAGAAGAAAAACCGGTGATGGGTTCACCAAATTCTATTTCACAGCGCTCTGCAGTGCAGACTTGGTAGCCAACGACTTTATGATCGCCATAAAGCATTTCAGCGTTGGTAATAGGAACGTCATAAGACAGCGATGTGGCCATCGTTTTAATTAACAGTTCAGCCGCGGATTCAACACCTTTTTCATTTTTCGCATGCTCGGCAATAAAGTGCGGAACGAATACTACCAAGCTAATGGCAGCAATACTTATGACCACAACGGCAATGAGCTTTTGGCATAGCCTTGTTTTGATAATGTTGTGGACATGGGAGAGCATAAAAAGCGACTTGGGCTAGTGTTGATGATGGCTAAAGTGTACAGAGGAGACTCTTGATTAAAGCTTAATAAAAAATGCGGATAGATAGCCGCTGGGCGGAAACAGTGTTATAAAAACAACCAATTCAAGCTTGGGTTATTCTTTCTTTGTCTTAGCTAAAGAGCCTTTCAAAAACAGGCATTAAGCGAAGGCCGCCTCAAGCCATGCACCTAAATCTTTTTGAGGTTCCAACAATATCGCCCCTTCAGGGCAATGCGGCACTAACGCATCGGTTTCCGGATGAAACAATGTCTTCATACCGGCTGCTAAACCAGCCTTAGCGCCAGTAACGCTATCTTCGATTACTAAGCACTTACTAGCAGGTAATGAAAGAGCCTTTGCAGCGGCCAAATAACAGTCGGGCGCGGGTTTGCCACGATCCACATCATCACGACTAATCGTGAGCTGGAAAAAATGGGCAAGCTTGGTTACTTCAAGGTTTAAGTTCACTTCGTC
>CALHTA010000348.1 GCA_938038645.1 uncultured Thiotrichaceae bacterium | reverse complement strand
AGGTAGACTTGAATGCCAGAAGCTTCTTTAACTTCAAGAAACTGCCAACCGGCTAACAGGAGACTGAGCAAAACCATTAGAACAAGTGTCATTACGGGTATAGTGTTACTTGTTTCTGCTTTTGCGTTTCTGACTTTCATAAGCTCAAATTCTAATTATTATTTTATACATACAAAAATACATGGCTACACCCAAAGAAACCATTATCTTCCGACGAGCTGCGCTACAAAAAACAACCCAGTGTAATTAGTAATTAGGCCAGAAAAAAAGAAGTGCAGGTAAGAAAATTAATTAAGTCTTTTTTCGTAGATTTATTAGGAAATTTAAACCAACCATAAAACTTGACTTAATTAATAAATTATATCTAAATAGAAAATCTCTTAAAACTGAAATTAATTCGACGATGAGTATATTAGACTACGACAAGTTTGACCGCCCTGAACTACTGCAAATAATGAAAGAAATACCAATTGAATTAAAAAAACGCGATAAGACAATGCGTCAGGATCTAAGAAAAAGAGTCCAGAAAATGGTTGAGGAAGCTGGTTATAGCATTGATGAAGTCCTTGCACCTTCAAAAGCTAAAGCACCTGTATCAAAAGCTCCGCCAAAATATCGCGACCCAGCAAATAGCGAATCCACCTGGACAGGACGCGGCCGCAAGCCATTGTGGGTGCTTGCAGCATTAGAAGAAGGCAAGTCATTAGACGATCTATTAATTTAGCGCTCAAAAGCCGATTAGTTTTTCTAATCCGTCTCTTCTAAAATATATAGCCTTAGGCTGAAATATCCCTAATGGCTATATATTTTCACACTATCTACTATAGCCAGCCTTAAACCGTTTCTTTATAATATTTGTCCACAATAATAAAAACCGAATCCGACAAGCGGGAGAAACACAAGCATCCAGACTAAGCTTGATCTCGTAAAATATGCATGTGTAAAGCGATAAATGAATCGTCGCTTCGCAGCATACTTTCTTGATAATTCTCGTAAAAAATGGACAACTGAGCCAATATGAAAGCAATCCTATCAGTTCTTGCATTGTTGTTTACATGCAATTTATTTGCCATCAGCCAAGATGATCTGCTGCGTCCTAACGAAGCATTTATATTATCGACCGAGGTGGTAGATGGCGAAAACATACGGGCCACTTGGGATATTGCTGAGGGTTATTATCTCTACTTAGACAAGATAGACTTCTCTAGTGCCACCGATGGAAACGTTGTAGCTGAGTTTTCTAAACCTGAAGGAAAGAAAAAATTAGATCCTACCTTTGGGGATGTTCTCATATACAGGGGGAGCGTAAGCTTTGACCTTCCCATCCAAAGAGAATCAATTGACGAAATAACCCTTTCTTTATTGAGCAAGTCACAAGGCTGTGCTGATATTGGTATCTGCTACCCACCGCAGAAACAAACCGTGCAAATTAATATGCCGCCGTTAGAAGATGATCTAATGGCTTTGCCAACAAGCTCAAGTAGCAATTCATTAGCGGATGAGCTTGGCATCAGCAGCATATCAGGCGTCGGAGGAATTACAGGTATCGGCGGCGGAGCAAACGAGCCCCTTTCACCTGACGAAGCGTTCAAATTTGATCTATTCGCGTTTGACGGGCAAACGCTAAACGCTTTATGGAATATCACGCCAGGACATTATTTATATCAAAATAAAATAAAATTTTCCGTCGGTGAAGGTACAACTGGAGTTACCCTTGGAAAACCCGAACTACCGCCTGGCATTGAATATAAAGACGTTTACTTTGGGGATGTTGTCACTTACGAGGAAGACTTTGAGGCTCGTATTCCTGTTAATGGATTTCAGAAGTCACTGCTTGTCAATGCAACCTATCAGGGCTGCTCGAAAATCACAGGTATTTGTTATCCACCACAAACGAAAACGATCAATGTAGATTTCTCGAACTTCAAACCTGCCAGCAACATTCAAGCAGTCGATACAATTGGAGAAGCACCAAAAACAGCATTATCCACCACCCCAACGCAGACAGCTTCTCCAATACAGTCAGAGCAAAGCATTTTAAGTGACACGTTAAAGAACAAGGGAATTCTTACAATAATTGCCGCATTCTTCGTTGGTGGATTATTACTAACTTTCACACCCTGCGTATTCCCAATGATTCCGATTCTTTCAGGGATTATCACAGGCCAAGGAAAAGACATATCCAGAGGCAAATCATTTGCCTTGTCATTGGCTTATGTAATACCGATGGCATTAACTTACGCCGTTGCTGGAGTGATCGCAGGCTATACAGGTGCCAACCTTCAGGCAGCTCTTCAAAACCCGTGGGTTATCAGCTGTTTTGCCCTACTTTTCGTGCTCCTTTCACTGTCTATGTTTGGTTTTTATGAATTGCAAATGCCAAGCAGCATTCAAAACCGCCTAAACAATCTTAGCAACAATCAACGTGGTGGCAGCCTCATAGGGGCGGGAATCATGGGCGTACTCTCAGCGCTCATCGTTGGCCCCTGCGTGACAGGACCATTAATTGCTGCACTGGCCTATATCGCGGACACCAAAGATGTTGTTCTTGGAGGTCTGTCATTGTTCATGTTAGGCATGGGCATGGGAGCGCCACTACTGCTGATTGGCTTTTCAGCCGGCAGTATCTTACCCAGAGCTGGGGCTTGGATGGACACCGTCAAACACGTATTTGGTGTCATGATGCTAGCGATGGCTATTTGGATGCTTGATCGCGTGGTTCCGATGCAAATTACATTGCTCTTATCAGGCATTTTATTAATCGGCAGTGCGATCTATCTTGGTGCAACGGATACACTTGGCGAACAATCAAGTAACTGGAAAAGGCTTTGGAAGAGCACAGGCTTAGTCAGCTTATTGCTCGGTACAATTCTTATCATTGGTGCAGCTGCGGGGAGCAAAAGTTACTTCGCCCCACTGTCAGGGCTTTTGAGTGATAACAGATCAGGCAGCGGCTTAATAACGGACAATAGTACCGAAGGCTTACAATTCACTAAAATTAAAAGCCTTGACGACCTTAATGCAACACTTGAAGAAGCTAAGCGGCAACAAAAACCAGTAATGCTCGATTTTTATGCTTACTGGTGTATTCCTTGTAGAGAAATGGAACACAGCGTATTCAGTGACTCAGCGGTAATGAAATCTCTTGAAGACACTATTGTGATTCAGGCCGATGTCACTGATATGACGGCAGACGATAGCGAGCTACTTAGAACGCTAAAAGTTTATGGCCCTCCTCACATCATTTTTTACGATAAAAATGGTGAAGAAAAACAAGAGTTCAGAATTAGTGGTGAAATGAAACTAGAGCCATTTAAAAACCATGTAAACCAGTTTTTAATTAGCTTATAGTAACCAAACCAAAGTGACACAAGAATAAGTTGCGATACACCTTGCATCTATTTTTTGCACCCCCTATAATCTGCCCTCATTCGATTGCGGGGTGGAGCAGTCAGGCAGCTCGTCGGGCTCATAACCCGAAGGTCGTAGGTTCGAATCCTACCCCCGCTACCAATTCGAATTGCTATACCGAACACTTGATGTGCTGATTTATTGTTAATAAAATAGCGCACAAAAATAAAAAAGCCCCGATAATCGGGGCTTTTTTATTATCTGCAAATCTAGGACAGGAAGTATATGCAAGAGCAGTTAAATAATTTAGTTCATTCAGTTGTTACTGGATTAGGCTTTCAAGTCTGGGGCTACGAATACAGACCGCATTCTGAAAGCGCTTTACTGCGTATATTTATCGAAAATGAAGGTGGTGTTTCAATCGACCACTGCACTCTAGTCAGCAGACAAATAGGTGCTGCACTCGACGTTGAAGACATCATTCCTGTTGCCTATATTTTAGAGGTTTCCTCTCCCGGAATTGACCGCGTATTGTTCACACCTGAACAGTATAAAGATTATATCGGGGAAGCAGTTAAAGTTCGCACGCGTAGCCCAATTGAAGGTCGACGCAACTTCAAGGGCACCATCGAATCCGTTGGTGAAAACGAAGTCAATGTGACGGTAGATAACGATACATTTGTTATACCATTTAATGTAGTGGATCGAGCTCGCTTGGTCTTAGCATAAGTTTTTGGCAGTAAGCTAAACGTCTTATGCCCACTGTGTTTTTAAGGAAGGACTCATGAGTAAAGAAATTTTATATGTTGTTGATGCGGTTTCAAACGAAAAGAATGTTGATGCTGACATTATTTTTGACGCTGTAGAAACTGCACTTGCAACCGCAACACGCAAGCGATTCGGCATGGAAATAGATGTCCGAGTTAGCATAGATCGTGAAAGCGGTGACTATGAGACTTTCCGACGCTGGCAAGTAATTGACGATGAAGATCCAGAATTCGAATCTCCAGAGCGCCAAATACTCATCAGCTACGCAAAAGACAAAGGTCTTGATGCCGACATTGGTGACTATATAGAAGAACAAATTGAATCGGTAGAGTTTGGTAGAATTGCTGCTCAAACGGCTAAACAGGTTATTGTGCAACGAGTACGTCAAGCCGAACGTGAACGTGTCGTTGAAGCCTTTATGGATCGAGTCGGCCAACTGGTTCTTGGTACGGTTAAACGGACAGACCGTCGCGGTATCGTTTTAGATATGGGCGAGAATGCAGAAGCAATCATCCCACGTGAAGAAATGATTCCTCGTGAAAATGCTCGTGTTGGCGACAGAATGCGTGGCCTGTTAAAAGAGATTCGCGAGGACATTCGTGGGCCTCAGATGATTATCAGTCGTACTGACAATAATTTCTTAATCGAGCTACTTAAGCTTGAGGTTCCTGAGATTGGTCAGGAATTAATTGATATTATGGGTGCTGCTCGCGATCCAGGCTCCAGGGCCAAAATTGCCGTTAGAGCCAATGTCCCAAACCTTGACCCTATTGGCGCTTGTGTTGGTATGCGTGGTTCACGTATTCAAACAGTCACAAATGAGTTAAGCAATGAGCGTGTTGATATTATCCCTTGGGATGATGATGTAGCACGCTTCACTATCAACGCAATGCAACCTGCAACGGTTACTTCCATTGTTGTTGATGAAGATCAGCACAGCATGGATATCGGTGTTGATCAGGAGAAGCTATCTCAGGCAATTGGTAAAGGTGGACAAAACGTTCGCTTAGCCAGTGAGCTAACGGGATGGACACTCAACGTAATGAGCGAAGATGATGCAGAGCAAAAAGCTCAGCAAGAAACTGCTGCGATAATTGGCCTCTTCTCAGAACACCTTGACGTTGATGAGGAAGTTGCAACAATTCTTCATGAAGAAGGCTTTACGACACTTGATGAAGTGGCTTACGTCCCTGTTGAAGAGATGGCTCAAATTGATGAGTTCGACGAAGATATTATTGAAGAGTTAAGAAGTCGCGCTCGCAATGCGTTGCTTACATTAGCAATCTCTGGAGGCAATGGAAAACCTGCCAAAGATTTGTTAGAAATGGATGGTATGAACGACGAACTTGCACAAAAGCTAGCAACAGCGGGCATTTGCACTATGGAAGACCTAGCCGAACAATCTATTGATGAACTAACAGTCATCAATGGAATAGACGACGCAATGGCAGGTGAATTAATTATGACCGCACGCGCACCGTGGTTTGCCGATGAGGATACTTCGGAAGACGACGCCGCAAACACTGACTCAGCACCATCAGCGTCAGAGGCTTAAGGCGACAGGAGAAATAAAATATGTCAGAAATAACCGTAAAGAAACTATCCGAAATTGTCGGAGCTCCTGTCGAAACATTGTTACAGCAGATGCAAGATGCAGGCATTCACGTAACAGGTGCTGATGATAGTATCACCGACCGCCAAAAATTAGATTTATTGGAGCATATCCGTCAATCATCTGGCGCTGCAGATACTTCATCTAAGCCTGGAAAGATTACGCTTAAGAAACGTTCTAGTAATGAGCT
>CALHTA010000347.1 GCA_938038645.1 uncultured Thiotrichaceae bacterium | reverse complement strand
ATGGGGGCTGACGCGCATGATATTGGTTTAACCATACATCCGCACCCTACTCTTTCAGAAACCCTTAACTTTGCTTCGGAGGTCGCTGAAGGTACCTGCACGGATATTTACGCACCTAAAAAAGGTTAATTGCAATGTATCAGCCGGATGAAGTTCTAAATTTTTGGTTTAGTGAGCCAATGAAATCTCATTGGTTCAACTCCACACCAGAAATTGATACCTTAATTAAGGATAAATTTGAATTCCTCTGGCAGTACGCAGCAGATGACAACTTAGTGACATGGCAGGACACTCCAGAAGGATGTCTTGCCTTATGCATCGTGCTAGATCAATTCCCGCTAAATATGTTTCGCAATCAAGCAATCGCTTTTAGCACTGAACAGCATGCAGTTATGGTGGCAAAACATGCGATCATTGAAGATTTTGACCAGAAAATTGATAAGGAAAGGCTCTCTTTTCTCTTCATGCCCTTAATGCACAGTGAAAACATAGATGACCAAGATCTCTGTGTTGCAAAATTTGAAGCAGCGGGTCTTGATGATAATGCTCGCTTTGCCAACCACCATAGAGACATTATCAAAAGCTATGGGCGTTTTCCCCACAGGAATGAACCATTAGGCCGCGAAAGCAGTCCTGAAGAAATTGCCTATTTAAATTCTGAGGCAGCTTTTAAGGGATAACCCCACTGCTATGTCAGTACCTTTATTCAAGTATTTTCCTGAAAATCACTCTGGCAGAGACTTTGTCATTGGTGATTTACATGGCATGTTTCATACCTTGGAAATCATGCTCGAGACGCTTGAATTTGATAAAAGTCAGGATCGCCTATTTTCAGTTGGGGACTTAATCGATCGTGGTCCCCAATCCGATCGAGTCGTTGATTTTCTGAAACAGCCTTGGTTTCATGCTATCCAAGGAAACCATGAGCAATTACTTTTACAATCAATTAACTCCACATCAATATTTAAGGCATGGACGGAACGTGCTGGTGGGAAATGGTGGTTAAAGCTTAGCGACTCCGAAAGGATCAAAGTCCAAGAGATGATAATGAATCTGCCCATGGCTTTTGAGATTGCAACAGCAACTGGCCAGATAGGCATTGTCCATGCTGACATTCCCATTGGACTGGGTTGGCAACGGTTTGTTAAAGGTTTGCAAAATGACCCCGAATTACAGCAACATGCCCAATGGTCGAGGATAAGGCATCGTTATGTTACTGCCTCGGAAAGTGTGCCTAAAGTAGATGGGATAGATTTACTAGTGGTTGGCCATTCGATTGTCGACAAACCTTTGTTCGCTTCAAACTTATGTTACATTGATACAGGGGCAGCCTATACCGGTTATGGCATAGACTCCCGCTTAACGGTGTTACAGATCCACCCTACAAGGAATGTTTTTCAGCAGAAGACAAGTCCTGACTGACGATTATCAGGCATGCGCAACGGGCTGAAACATCCTGCTGATCTGACTAGACGTAGAGTTTTGCTGCACCGATATGCGTCTTACTTCGGGACGTTTTATAAAGTCAGCCAATGTGATCCCGTTTAGAAACTCATAGAGCCTAAAACTCAAATCTTCCCAAAGCTTGTGTGTCATACAGCGGTCGCCTGCAAGACAATCTTCAGAGCCTTTACATTGCGTGCTGTCAATTGATTCATCCACCGCCAGTATAATCTGAGCGATACTAATCTTATCTGCTGGCTTGCCTAATCGGTAGCCTCCGCCGGGGCCGCGAACACCTTCAACAAGTCTAGCCTTTCTTAATTTAGAAAAAAGCTGTTCTAGGTATGAAAGTGATATGCCTTGCCATCCCGAAATGTCTGACAAAGTCACAGGGCCATCACGATCGTTAACTGCTAAATCCATCATAGCAGTTACCGCGTATCTACCTTTTGTGGATAGTTTCATGTCTCAAACCTCACTTAACAATAATTACCTACTAAGTTACTAGGTATTATAAATAACCCAGTAACTTAGTCAACCATTAAAATTTTTGTTAAGAATATTTAAGTGAAATTAGAACTGATGCCCCTGACGTTTAAGGTACTTAATCCATTTAAATAAAAACCGATTGGCTCGCCAATGGCACAACAATTGACTTTCGTCATTTAACGCCTTGATAGCCGCCTGCTCGCCAACAAACTTACAGCGACAGCTAATGACATTAGCCTGCCGAGAATCATGGTAAATCTGGATTTGTAAATCAGGACGAGGATCTTCATTAACAGAGAAGTCATAAGTCAGCAGCAAAATACTCGTATGGTTTGATTGCTCAAGAACCTCTAAACGTAATGCAATACCGTTTGCTTGCTTTGAGGTGTAACAACCTTTGAGGCTTTTAATGTCACCGCAGAGAAGCCTCAACTGCATATAGTTGACCTCATACATTTCCATTAAAGCAGCGAAGGAACGCGGCAACGGCGGAAATATAGCCTGCTCAATGTTTTTTAATAAAGCGATATCATGCGAATTTATTTTATTGGCCAGACTAGTTTGCATAAGATGATTGATCTATGAAATGAGGTTTATTATTCTACCATCTTAAACCTGAAACTAAGCTAACTAATGCCAATCATTAGAATCTATAAAAAGGCCTAACTATGATAATAGCGACAAGTCCGTTCAACGATCAAAAGCCTGGTACATCAGGCCTTAGAAAAAAAGTGACTCAGTTTCAGGTACCGAACTATCTGAACAATTTTGTGCAATCTATTTTCGATTGTCTGCCTGAACTTAAAGGCTCTACCCTAGTTCTGGGTGGCGATGGCCGATTTTACAACCGTGAAGCTATTCAAATCATTATCAGCATGGCAGCTGCTAATGACGTATCCAAATTAATTATTGGACAGTCTGGCATTCTATCTACTCCGGCTGCCTCTCACCTCATACGCAAACATAAAGCCTTAGGCGGGATCATTCTTTCGGCAAGTCACAATCCTGGTGGACCCGATGGCGACTTCGGCATAAAGTTTAATTCAGCTAATGGCGGGCCAGCCCCAGAGTCACTGACTAACCAAATTTACGATAAAAGCAAGACAATTAGCGCTTATAAGCAAATCGACAACAACCCTGTTGACTTGAATCAAATTGCTGCTGTTGATGTTCAGGGCATGCAAGTTGAGGTAATTAACGCTGTTAGTGACTATGCAGACTTAATGGAAACTTTATTTGATTTTCCAAAGATTCGTGAATTGGTCGCTGATCCTGAATTTAAGATATGCTTTGATGCAATGAATGCAGTGACAGGCTCTTACGCTGTTGAAATTTTTGAGAATCGTCTAGGTGTGTCCGCGGATAGCTTAATTCGTAAAGTACCTTTAGAAGATTTCGGTGGCTGTCATCCTGACCCTAACCTTGCTCACGCCAAAGAACTGGTTGAGCGTATGTATTCTAAAGATGCACCTGCATTTGGTGCAGCTTCCGATGGTGATGGCGATAGGAACATGATTTTAGGTGCCAATTGCTATGTGACTCCAAGTGACAGCTTAGC
>CALHTA010000346.1 GCA_938038645.1 uncultured Thiotrichaceae bacterium | reverse complement strand
CCATTCCGAATACAATATTCAATACCTTGGTAGTAACACGCTTCAAAGTGAAGCTTATCAACTTGATGCGTACAGCCCCAATGACGACCATAAAGCTTGGTCTCGCTGCGGAACATCAGCGAGCCTGCAATACATTCTCCTGTCGGTAAGTCAGCTAATACTAAAAACACCTGGTCGGGCAGGTTCTCTGCGACCTCTTGGAAAAAACCTTTATTGAGCGTGGGTGTGCTCCACTTTTCTTCAAAGGTGATTTTGTAAAAATAGGCTAAATCTTGCCAGTCTTGCTCTGTGGCGGTGTGGCCATCTAATAACCTTAGCGTGACACCTGACTGCTGCATGCGCTTGCGTTCTTGCCTAATATTCTTTCGTTTCTTCGCAGTAAGCTTCATCAAAAAGTCTTCAAACGTCTCGTAACCTTGATTATTCCAATGAAACTGGCAGTCGTGTCGTAGAAGAACATTAGAGCCATTGAGGTTTAGCTTAGAAAGCCAGTCTAGCTGCTCCGCTTTCGGAAATAAGCAATGGAAGCTGCTGAAGTTATTGTCAGTCGCAAGCTGAGCCATCGTTTGCATCAAAAGTTTGTAGTGATCTTCAGGCGCTTCGGCATTGCTTAGCATGCGCTGACCTGAAGCAGGAGTGTAGGGGATGGAAGACACTAGCTTTGGAAAATACTCCATGCCACTGCGTTTGTAAGCATCTGCCCAAGCGTGATCAAAAACAAATTCACCATAAGAATTATACTTTTGATAAAGCGGCATGGCTGCGATAAGCAGGTCATCTTCATAGATTCCAATATGACAGGGAATCCACCCAAATTCAGGGCTCACACAACCATGATTTTCTAAAGCGGCTAAAAATTCATGGCGCATGAATGGATTGTTGTCCTCGACCAATAAATTCCACTCTTTGGCTGGAAGTTGACTTATTTCGCTGTGTATTTTTATCTTCATGCTTAAAAATGTTGCTCGAGTAGGTCGAATCATTGCATTATAGCGGCATGAAACTCATAACAAAAAGAATGATGCGGGGGGCAAGGTTTTTACTTTGGTCAATGTTTGGCATCGTTTTGTTTTACTTGATAGTTTTATTTGTATTTCGCTGGGTTCCGATACCAAGTTCTGCGTTTATTTATCATCAAAATGCACTACATAAGGCTCAACCTAACGTTTATAGTGCTGCGAACTATGAATGGATTGACTGGAAAGATATCCCGTCGGATGTAGTGTTGGCGGTAATAACTGCCGAGGATCAACGGTTTCCTACCCACTGGGGCGTGGATCTCATCGAGATGCGAAATGCAATCTTAAACCGTAAAGGTAAGTCGTCCATTCGTGGCGCAAGCACCATTACTCAACAGGTCGCTAAGAATCTTTTTCTCTGGAATGGCAGAAGCTATATACGCAAAGGGATGGAGGTTTTTATAAGTCTTTCACTGGAATTGGTTTGGTCAAAAAAGCGTATTTTAGAAGTTTATTTAAATGTGGCGCAGTTTGCTCCAGTGACCTTTGGTGTTAAAGCAGCTAGTAAGAAGATATATGGCAAGCTGCCTATGGAGTTAAGCAAAGAGGAAAGTGCAATGTTGGCCGCAGTGTTACCTACACCTGCTAAGTCTACTGCTCTAGATCCAAGCCCTACCTTGCAAAAACGTCACGCCTGGATTCTCGAACATATGGAGAAACTGGGTGGCGTGACGTATCTCAATCGTCTCTAAGCATTTGCCTATCAACTGGGCTGCTAGATTATTCTTCCATTGCACCACCAGCGTCTTTCCAACCGCTGATTCCACCAATGTTAGTAACAGACTTATAGCCCATTTCTTGCAAAGTCTTGCCGCTTAATGCAGCTTGCCCGCCCGCTGCACAGATTAAGTAGATGTCAGCATCTTTCTGCATGGCAGGGTTATGAAAAGGCGTAGCTTCGTCAGCAGCAAACTCAAGAAACCCGCGTGGGATGCGTTGTGCACCAGCAATCGTTCCAGTTTCTGCAATTTGTGAAGAATCGCGTACATCAACAAATACCGCATTAGAGCCGTGCAGTGCTACCGCTTCCTTTGAATCTAGTGTTGGTACAGTTTCGTTTGCAGCATCTAAATAATATTGAGCAGATTTCATGGTGTTGTCCTATCAGGATGGTTTAAGTATTAATAAACTATCATAGGGTCGCTATGCTTTCGTTACAATATATAGAACGGCTTATTTTCTCGGCTTTCTCAGCTTTATCTGACTCTGATGTATGAAGCCCCATGTATCCGGCCCACAAAAATTTGTAGGGTACCAAAGGCCTCCATTACTTGCTCGTTCCGGCTCTCTCATCACGGTAATCACAGATGATGAAGTGGCTTGGCAAATAACATCACCATTGGGTTCATAGCGGATGTTGCTGGGCGGGTCTATCACTTTGGCTAGTTGAAATTCCTCGCTTTCATCAGTAAGAATCGAAGTGGGCGGAGCAACTGGCATGTCCTGCATAATATCTGAAATCATATTGTTATGATCTTCAGAGATCGCATTTCGCAAATTGCTCTGGGGAGTAGGATCGATGGGAGTTTCCTCTTCATCTAACAAAATCCCTATTGCCAATAAAGCAAAGAATGACATCCAGATCGTTTTGAACGCAAGGCTTCTATACCAAGGTGTCACAGGGGGCTTGGCTTCATGAACCCCATTACGTCTGCGACCAAAATATCGCTCAATAGCCGATACCAATTGTTCAATGCCAAATTCATAGCTAGCACCAGTGATTACCACTGCTTGGCGTTGAGACAGGGCTTTCAGATTATCAGGCAGTTCTGCTTTGCTTGGCATCGGCGTGCCATGCACTAATACGGGAATGACAGGGATGCCACGTTCAAGGGCAGTGGCAACTTCAATCCTGACAAAATCATCGGGATTGTCCAAACGCCTTTGACCAGAACTGTTTTTGATATGCAGCCACTGCTTGCCTATAACAACAATCAGCACTGCACAATCTTCAAGGTTCTTCTGCAAAATTTTAACAAAATCATCTCCCGGCTTAATGTCATCCACATCCATGAATATTTGCCGGTGATCGAAGTTAAGTCTTAATCGATCATATAAAGAATGAGCATAACCTTCGGTGTCTTGTCGCCGATAACTAATAAACGCTTTTTTCACGTTGCCTAACCTTATGTTGAGTGATGCCCCTCAAGGTTAAGCATAGTCATGATTTTCAGGTTTTGCTTTAGCCCCAATCTGCCAAATTGAATTCAGTTAAGGAGTCGATGATGGCGGTAGCGTCCTGAAAAGCGTCATGACTCATGTTTGGATCAGGTACCGCAATGACCTGCATGCTAGCTGCATTTGCTGCTTGAACCCCTGAAGGCGCATCTTC
>CALHTA010000345.1 GCA_938038645.1 uncultured Thiotrichaceae bacterium | reverse complement strand
AGGAGGCCCGTTCATTTCGCTTTCATCATACTCGAAGCAGATGAGTAACTGAGGTGCAGTATCCGTAATTTCAACTAAATGTTTGCTATAGCGAATACGCATGTCGAGTGGCAGTGCTACCAATGCGGCACGATCAAATACTGCATCAACCGGCCCTAGCATTTCTGCTGACAGGTCAAAGATGTCACCAACAAACATATCGATGTTATCGGCCTGATAATGAAGCAATGCCCCAGCTTTTGTTATTTTAGGCGTTACACCGAGCCCTTCAAATAATTGTTGAATAGCGATTTCACTAAGCTCCGCCCCAGCAACTTGATACCCCTCAGAAAGCAACCAAGCGATATCAACCGTTTTGCCACACAGCGGAATAAATATCCGACTGCCTAAATCTAACGCCAGCATTTCTAGGTGCTTAATAAGGAGTGGGTTCGTGATCTCTTGATGAAAACCAATCTGATTGATTTCCCATTTGTTGTGCCAGAAACTTGCTTCCATATCTCATTACTTCTGTGATTTGAGGTGGGTCTGATGATACCTAAACTAGAAGAAATATTTACATTTTTAGTGGGGTGCATCAAAAAATAGCGCCACTTTTTCGCAACTCCACCAGTCTTTCAGGGCTTAAACCTAGCTCAGTAAGTACGGCATCTGTATCTTCACCATGCCTAGCACAACGCGTCTCTAAGTCAGGTCCATCATCTGCGAAGTTAAAGGCGGCAATGGGGGATGTAATTTCCCTTTCCGAGTTGCGCTTAAATTGGCTAGTAACCGCACGGTGTTGTTGTTCATTGCTTAACATGTCGTACATATCCCTTACCCTTGCGGCGGGAATGTCATGTGCATTTAGGTGCTTTTCCAAGTGTGCTGCGGTCTCTTTAGTGAAAATAGGAAGCATCAGTTCTCTTAATTCTTTTGAATGTTGCTTTAACCAATCAAGCGTTATTTTCTCTGGCAATTCGATTAATTCACCAAGGTTTAGCACCTTAAATAATTTTGCATGCTGTAAAGGGCTAAAAGCACCAACCATCAAGTCATCATCCTGACAGGGAAACACAGCGTAGCCTGCATAATCTGGGCTGTTATTTCCACCACGCTGATCTGTCTTGCCTCGTTGAATAGCATCAGCCACTTGCGGTGACATCATCATCATTGCGGCATCGAGCATATTCACTTCAATCACCTGACCTTTGCTGGTGCGACTGCGCTGAAATAATGCTGCCGATATGGCGAATGCAGCCTGTGCTCCTGTTCCATAATCTACCAGTGGCGGCCCAACACGTAGTTTTGCTTGATTGGCTTCTCCATTGACTGACATCATGCCGCTGACCGCTTGAATGATGGTGTCATAAGCGGGTCGGTCACCAAAAATATTGTTTCTGCCGAACCCACTCATTTCGCAGTAAATGAGTTGGGGATTGATCGCTAAAGCATCCTTCGGGCCGAGACCAAAAGCGTTTAAACCATGCGTGTAGTTCTCGACAAGAACATCGGCAGTTGCAATCAGTTGGCGTGCTATTTTTAACCCATCAGGGTGTTTGAGGTTGAGGGATATAGCTTTCTTGCCTTGGTTATTAACTTGGAAGTTAAGCCCAATTCCCTGTTGGTTGAGTTCGACGTTAGCGCCTAATTCTCGCATCATATCTGGGTTATCAGGCGGTTCGATCTTAATCACTTCCGCGCCCATTACTGAAAGCTGAAAGGTCGCGAACGGACCTGCAAATACATGTGTGAAGTCCAGCACACGAATGCCTTCAAATGCGCGCATGGTTATCCCTCCTTGTGAGCCTTTAAAAGTACACTATTTAAATAGCTCAAACCAGAGGCGGAATGCTAGTAGCTCAGAGGCATTCTTGAGGCGATTTCTCAGTCGGTTCGTTTCTGTGGTAACGTTGTTTCATGAGTGTGAGCTTTCCAAAAACGATTAAAAAACTGCTGCAAAAGCAATGGTACGGTGAATATTCTCCATTGATTACGCTGCTAATTTTGATGCTAGGGTTACGCCTCATCATTGGCTTGATTCCCTTTTCCGCTAAGCCATTGCTTAGCGTTTTAATTGTAGCTCTAAGCTTGGTGATTTTTGTTTGGCAAGTCGTTGGCACTTGGCGATGCATCGAAAGGCACGTCAAAGCATCCGGAGAAATGATGGTCTATTGGGCAGGCTGGTCGACCATTGTCGTGGTAGTCGTGCTAACGCTGTTGCATACTGCCGACCTATTGGTAGGGCCTCCACCGAAAATCACAATGCAATCGATAAGAACAAAACCACTACCAGCGTTGAGTGAAGATGGAACGAAAGTTTACCTCAAGGGTGAGTTCAATTTTGATCTGAATAGCGATTTGCAAACCTTGCTAAAGCAGAATGTGAAAATCAAAACGATCGAATTAGAAAGTAGCGGCGGGCTAATTTACGCCGCACGTGCGCTTGCTTTTACTATCGAGAAAAACCAATTGGATACGCACGTTGAAGGGGTTTGTAACTCAGCCTGTACGGTTGCTTATATAGCGGGTAAAAACAGAACGCTAGGCGATAATGGAAAGATTGGCTTTCATCAGTATGAATTTCAAAAACAACACCCGCTGCAAGTAAAGCAGGCTGAGGACGAGCAAGAAAAGGATCGTCAATATTTTTCACAGCGGGGTGTTTCTAAAGCGTTTCTTGAAACAGTCTATCGCTCAGGTCACCACGCTATTTGGCAACCCGAACGATCAGTTCTGAAACAATCCGGGGTGATTACTCAGGATTAAAACTCGATTCCAGCTTGAGCTTTAACACCTAAACGGAATGCGTGGCGCTCATCTCGAACCTCACTAATGGTGTCAGCAATTTCTTCCAACTCTTTAGGCATAGTGCGGCCCGTAATGATTACATTTTGCATTTCTGGACGAGACTGCAAAGCTTCGATCACAGGCTCGACCGCGAGGTTTTTATACTTGAGTGGATAGCTCATTTCGTCAAATACAATCAATCCATATTCTGGATTATTCAACATGTCGGCCGCGATAGCCCAAGCTTTTTCAGCCGCTTGTGTATCTTCATTATGATCCTGCGTTTCCCAAGTAAAACCGTGCCCCATAACGTGCCAATCTATCATTGGATGGTCTTTGAAAAACAAAAATTCTCCCGTGACATCGCGTCCTTTGATGAATTGGATCACGCCACACTTCTTTCCATGTCCCACGCTTCTTGCCATTGTTCCAAGCGCTGAGCTACTTTTTCCTTTTCCATTACCTTTCAATAGAATCAGTATGCCTCGTTCTTCGGTTGCTTTAGCAATTCGCTCATCGACGATTGCTTTCTTGCGTTTCATGCGTGCCTGATAGCGTTCATTTTGTTCGGGCGTTAGCATAGCGTTAGTCCTAAAAATAAGTTAATTATG
>CALHTA010000344.1 GCA_938038645.1 uncultured Thiotrichaceae bacterium | reverse complement strand
CTGTGGTGGTGGTGTTACCGAAAGCAGGGCATCAGCATCAATTTGACCAGTGATGTCGTTTTTATGTGGCGCGTAATAACCGGGGTGAATACCGCCAGCCGCTAGCCAATAACGTAGCTCATAGTTATGCGTCGATACTGGGAACACCATGCCCATTTTGAAAGGTTTACCTTCTTTTTTAAATTCTTCAACGACCGGCTTTAGTGCGTCAGCCTTAATTGGGTGCACGGGTTTGCCATCCTTGATCGGGATGTGCTTCTTCATCTTCTCCCAAATCGTATTAGAGACAGTGATGCCATTACCATTTAGATCCATTGAGAAAGGCGTGACGATGTGCGCTTTAGTACCGAAGCCGATAGTCGCCGCAAGCGGTTGGCCTGCTAACATGTGAGCGCCATCCAATTGCCCATCGATAACGCCGTCTAGTAACACTTTCCAGTTGGCTTGAGCTTCAAGTTGTACATAGAGGCCTTCATCTTCGAAGTAACCCTTTTCATAAGCAATCGCTAGCGGTGCCATGTCGGTTAGTTTGATAAACCCAAACTTCAAGTCTTCTTTTTCTGGCTCGCCAATTTCTGCAGCAAAAGCGTTTGTACTTGTAATCAAGCTAGCTCCCAGACTGACTGAAAGGGCTAAGCTTAGGGTTGCTTTTTTGAGAAAGTCACGTCGTCCCGTATTGTTTCGCATAATCATTTATTAAGCCTTTATCGGTGATACAAATAAAAGAACCTCAAGCTCCCAGATAACAAATGGGCAGAATTATTCTGGGGCTTGAAGTTGAGATACTTAGCATTAGCATGCGACGTTGCAGCCTTATTGTTCTTCACTCAGTCATCGTTAACTGATCTATTAAAGTGTTAGCAAGTGCCATGCCAAGTTTCTAAGTGGCTGTTTTAATTGATTTACTTTTGTTTGAATTCACTAGGTCGTTAGATAGGGAGTGAAATCGGGGTGGTTTGTGCAATCAATGCACCTTCTTGGTGCGCATGTTGAGTTTTTTGGTATTAAGGCCGCTTGGGGTTTCCCTTCAATACCGATTGAGCTTCAATCATTTTTTGAGCAACTTCACTGATTGTTAAATTTTGATCCATTGCCATTTTTCGAAGCAGTCCATGAGCATCGTTTTCACTAATTTTACGATGCTCCATCAGAATTCCTTTGGCTTTATCTAAGTATTTCCGGCCCTCTAATCGGTTTTTATAGAGGATTAATTTGGACTCTTGCTGTTGCTGAATTTGAAAACGCGCCTGTGCAACCTCAAGTACTTTATTAATGCGAGCCAAAGGCCAGTCATCAATGATGTAAACACTGACTCCACCAGACGTGGTGGCTAAAGTGGTTTCTGTATCACTGCGTTTGGCCATCACGACAATAGGCAGTGGAAGCTCGTTTTTAATATGCTTTATAGTATCTAAGAGCTCCTGGGTAGGGGTTTCAGTAATGATGATGACGACATCAGGTTTGTGTTGAACCAATTGATATAGCAAGGTATAGCAACCTTCTGCTGAAAATTGCTGATCGAAACCAGCATCCGTTAAATGTTTTTTTAATTTGTTTTCGTATTCTATATAAGCGTCGACATTGTCACTTAGTAGTAATGCTTTCATAATTGCTTTCCACAGTTAGCCATATAAATTAACTGAAGCAATTATCGCGCCATAAAAGTGATAACATTTAAAAGCATCGGATTAGCTTTCGTATCCATAGGCTTTTATAGGCTACCTTGGTTTAGTTTTTCTAAACCCAGAGGTTAAATACTTTCAATTGATGGGAAGAGGGGTTCTGGATATTATTCTCCCCGTAAGATGATTTCCTCCTCCTTAATCAATTGGAAGTAGAAAGCGAAACTCGATTTCAAATCTACTTCCCTTTGATTGTTTAATCCCCCAGTATTACCCGTCGTTCATCTGGAACTATTATGCGGGATTCTCAAGAAAGTTTAAGTCAGGCTAAGCAACTCCTCGAAGATAAAAACCTTCGTACAGGTATTCTGTTGGCTGTGGTAGGGACTGCACTATTTGGTCTGAAAGCCATTTTTATTAAATTAGCTTATCGCGAGGGTGTCGATGCAACGACATTGCTTACCTTACGACTGCTAATCGCAATGCCTTTTTACCTCGCAATGATGCTTTGGTTGGTGCTAAAAGAAAAAAAGCGTATGCCAACACGAAACGATTTCCTAATAATTTGCGTACTGGGTTTTATTGGACATTACTTGTCAGCTTACTTAGATATGGAAGGGCTAACCCATATCTCCACGCAATTAGAACGGCTAACCTTATACACCTTTCCCCTCATGACAACCTTGCTCGGCTGGCTGTTTTTAAAAGAAGTGATAAGCAAACAGGTCATTATTGCGCTGTTTCTCACTTACAGCGGTGTCATGCTGCTGTATTGGTTTGAAGTAGGCGAGGTGGGCGAGAGCGCGACAATCGGCGTCATACTGGTGCTTGCTGCGGCATTTAGTTTTTCCTGTTACGTCGTGTTTAGCAAAGTTTATATCAGTAGGAT
>CALHTA010000343.1 GCA_938038645.1 uncultured Thiotrichaceae bacterium | reverse complement strand
AATATTGTGCATACCTAATATTGCGCTTTGCGGTGGGTTAAGGATTGGCGTAGACAATAATGAACCAAACACACCACCGTTAGTGATTGTGAACGTTCCACCGGTTAAATCATCCATCTCTAACTTATTTTCTTTGGCTTTGGATGCATACTCAGAAATTGTTGACTCAACACCCGCCATAGACATTTTTTCAGTGTTACGCAGAATTGGAACAACCAATCCTCGAGGGGCTGAAACGGCTATGCCGATATCACAGTAGCTGTGATACACAATGTCATCACCATCAATTGATGCATTCACTTCAGGGAAGCGTTGTAACGCAATACTGGAAGCTTTAACAAATAAAGACATGAAGCCAAGACGCGCATTGTGTGTCTTTTCAAACTGCTCTTTGTATTGGCTGCGCATTTCCATCAACGGCTGCATGTTGACTTCGTTAAAGGTCGTCAGCATTGCTGTTGTTTGAGTGGCTTCGTGTAAACGCTCAGCGATGCGCTTGCGTAGGCGAGTCATAGGAACGCGTTCTTCAATACGTGCGCCAACAGGTGCAGGGCTTGCTTCTGTTGCCGCAGCACTTGCCGTTTGATTAGTCGCCGCTACGTCTTCTTTAAGGATGCGACCATTCTTGCCGCTTCCAGTTACGTCGTCAGCAGAAAGGCCTTTTTCGTCTAGGGCTTTACGCACGGCAGGGCTGGTTTGACCGCCTGCTGCTGGAGCCGCTGCGGCTTCAGGTGCAGAAGTTTCTGCTGGGGCCGCTTCAGCGGCAGGAGCTGCTGCAACAGCGCCTTCTGTAATCGTACCTAATAGTTGGTCGCTCACAACGGTGGCGTCTTCCGCTTCAACAATAGACTCAAGTACTCCGCTCACAGGAGCTGGTACTTCTAGTACAACTTTGTCGGTTTCTATCTCAACTATTGGCTCATCTTGCTGAACCGGGTCACCGGCTTTTTTAAACCATTTAACAATCAGTGCATCGGCAACTGATTCTGGCAGCATTGGCGTTTTGATCTCAACACTCATTACAGGTATTGCTCCTTAATGTGAAGGTGGATGTCAATATATATTTGGAAATGCCATCCGTAAAACCGAGGTGGCAAATTATACGCTTCGTACACAAACTCACTCACACCGATAACCAATAGTGTGTATCAAACGCATTTATGGTTATAGTTGCTGTTGTATTATTGCTGACTTTAATTTTCACTATGATTGCAAGTTTGAAAGCCGCCAAAGATTACCACAGCTACCTACTATGTGATAGTTTTTGAGTGATTTCGAATGATCGATCTAGATGCTCCAGTAACATGAATAAACATAGATACTAAAGTGAGGTTTACTTGAAAACAGAGCAAAGCACGCATTCTGATGTGGAAGCAATTGCCAGAACGATCCTTGAGGCATTCAATAAACATTACCGTATATTCTTAGGTATTACGCAGAAAGCGCGTGAACGGTTTATTAATCAGGATTGGCAAGCTGACCGTGTAGCGTCGGGTGAGCGAATACACCTATACTCATTGCGGGTGAATGAGGCTGTCAGCGCTCTGAATAAATCATTTAATCTTGAAGCAATTGATAAGTCCGTTTGGAAAGACGTCAAGTTAATGTACGTCAATATGTTATACGAACATCGACAACCTGAACTTGCTGAGACATTTTACAATTCAGTTTTCACCTTATCGTTTACACACCGTTACTATAATAATGACAACATATTTGTACGACCTGCGCTTTCTACTAAATATCTAACGGGTGACTACCCAGTTTATAAAAGCTATTACCCAACCAAGGAAACGTTGGGAAGTATGGTCAACGATATTTTAGACAGCTTTGACATTGGCCTGCCGTTTGTAAACCAATCACGTGATGCACAATATTTGACCGATCAGCTGCAATCCATTCTTAAAATTACGGGTCAATATTCCGATGCCTACCAGGTTCAAGTACTCACACCTTTGTTATACAGAAATAAGGCGGCTTATATTATTGGACGTGTTTTAAATGATACGACCTATCACCCCTTTGCGATTCCGGTGCTCCATGATGATGAGGAAAGCGGGGTATATGCGGATGCGTTGCTAACCGATGATGGAGATATCACTAACTTATTCAGTTTTGCTCGAGCATACTTCATGGTGGATACCGATACGCCATCTGCTGTGGTGAATTTCTTACTTAAAATAATGCCTTATAAAACAGCCGCTGATTTGTACACTGCCATTGGTTTGGGCAAACAAGGGAAAACCGAATTTTACCGAGATTTCCTCGATCACCTGAAGCACTCAACGGACCAGTTAATGGTGACAAAGGGAACGTTGGGCATGGTAATGACGGTATTCACGTTGCCGTCCTACCCATTCGTTTTTAAAGTCATTAACGATAAGTTTGCACCTCCAAAAACGGTCACTCACCGTATAGTCAAAGAGAAGTATCAATTGGTAAAGATGCACGATCGTGTGGGCAGGCTGGCGGATACGCTTGAGTTCTCACATGTCGCGCTTCCCCTAAAACGCTTTTCAGACGAACTACTAGCCAATATAAAGGAGCGTATTCCGTCGAGTATAAAGATTGAAGGAGAGAACCTTATCATTCGTCACTTATACATAGAGAGACGTTTGGAGCCTCTTAATCTGTATGTTGATGATGCAAATGATAAGCAGCTAGAAGAGGCGATGATTGAGTATGGAAACGCGATTAAGGAGCTAGCTGTCGCGAATGTTTTTCCCGGCGATTTGCTGCTTAAAAACTTCGGTGTTACCAGTCACTGCCGCGTTATTTTCTACGATTATGATGAGATTGAGTTAATGGAAGATTGTAACTTTCGCAAAATTCCAAAACCGCAAAACATGCAGCAGATTATGGCGTCTGAGCCTTGGTACTCCATAGACCAGAAAGATGTATTTCCTGAGGAGTTTTTAACGTTTGTATCATCAAGGCCCGATCGGAGAGCTTTATTTAAGAAGCATCACGGTGATCTTTTAGACGTTGATTATTGGAAAACAGTGCAAGAGCGTATTAGACAGGGCAAATATGCCGATGTTTTTCCTTATGCCCAAGAAGTGCGCTTTAAGAATATTTATAGTGAGGTTTTAAAAAGCGATAACACTGCTTAATTATCCAAGGTTTTGGTTGAGTGTTTGATGGTTGATATGGCGTAAAAACGACCATTTGACGGCTAGATAAGCAATAAAAGACAGGGCATGTCAGTATGTAATGCATGAAGATAGTAGCGTAACTTTTGTTTCAATTGAGTTGAGTAATAGTCAATGGCTAAGACGGTGTTTAATCCGACGGGAAGTGGTATTATCCCCGACCAAAATACCAATAAGTGGGTACTCGCCCTATTGGCATCGAATACGCTACACAGGTGGCTCATAGGCTATGGGTCTAACGATCAAATTAAACAGCATCAAATTTAATCATGGCGACAACACAGCAAAGTTTATTCGAAAAAATGCAAAAAGATTCACTGCTTGATGGCAACAGTGCCATTTATCTGGAGTCAATGTACGAATCTTACCTTGAAGATCCTCAGTCAGTTTCTGAAAATTGGCGTCGATATTTTGATGACTTACCCGATCAGCCAAGCCTAAATGGCGGTGGTGAGCCAAGTCATTCTAAAATGAGAGATCAGTTTAGAAACCTTGGGTTAAGAGCACAGGCAGCTGCTCCACAGAGCGAAGATGCAGAGCACAGAGAAAAGCAAGTAAAAGTGCTGCAGCTCATTAATGCCTACCGATTTAATGGTCACGTAAAAGCTAATACCAATCCTTTAGCTCAGGGTGCTGTCACTGAAATGCCGGAATTAACGCTAGCGTTTCATTCTTTGAGCGAAGCAGACCTAGATACGGTTTTCAACAGTGGTTCAATGGCTGAGCTAGGTGATGCGACTTTAAGAGAAATTATTGCTCAATTAGAAGGTGTTTATTGTCACACCACAGGCGCGCAATATATGTACATCTCTAATACTGAAGAGAAGCGTTGGATTCAGAGAAATCTAACGAATACATACCGCCATCCGCCCATTGACTCTGAGCGTCGTAAGTATTTGCTTAAACAGTTAATTGCTGCTGATACGCTAGAGCGCTATTTACACTCTAAATATGTAGGTCAAAAGCGTTTCTCATTAGAAGGCGGCGACAGCTTAATTCCACTTCTAGATGAGCTTATTCAGCATACCGGTGAGCTTGGCACTCGCGAAGTCGTAATTGGCATGGCGCATCGTGGCCGTTTGAATGTACTGATCAACATCATGGGTAAGTCACCTGCAATGTTGTTTAATGAATTTGCAGGCAGTGTCGATAACGGTGGCCGTTCTGGTGATGTTAAGTACCACATGGGTTACTCATCAGACATGCAAACACCGGGTGGACCAGTACACTTAGCGATGGCGTTCAATCCTTCTCATCTTGAAATTGTTGGCCCGGTAGTCGTTGGTGCATCTCGTGCACGTCAGGATCGTCGCGAAGAAACACAGGCACGCCGTGCGGTTTTACCGATCGTTATTCATGGTGATGCGGCGTTAGCGGGGCAGGGTGTTAACATGGAAATGTTGAATATGTCTGCTACTCGTGGCTATAAAACATCCGGTACGATTCATATCGTTGTTAATAACCAAATCGGTTTTACAACTAGCGCGATTAGTGATGCTAGATCAACGGAGTACTGTACAGATCTGGCCAAAATGGTTAACTCTCCAGTGTTTCACGTCAACGCTGATGACCCAGAAGCGGTTGTTAATGTAACGCGTCTTGCGGTTGATTACCGTTTGAAATTTAAGAAAGATGTTTTCATTGATTTGGTGTGTTATCGCCGTCACGGGCACAATGAAGCTGATGAGCCATCGGCAACACAGCCTTTAATGTACAAAAAAATCAAAAGTTTATCCCGTGCTCAGGAGCTTTATGCCAAGCAGCTAATCGATAAAGGTGTGGTAACTCAGGCTGAAGTTGATGGTTACATCGCTGAATACAGGCAGGCATTGGAAGATGGGCGGGAAACCGTTCCTCACCTGATTCCACCGGGTGAACATCAACAAGATTTCCCTATCAATTGGGAGCGCTTCAAGCATACAAAATGGGATGTTGAAGTCGATACAACAATTACCGAAGAACAGTTTAAAAGACTAGGTTTAAAAATCACCGAAAAGCCTGACGATTTCCGTATGAATGCGCGTGTTAAGGCTATTAATAGCAAGCGCGTTCAAATGGCTAATCTTGAAATCCCAACGGACTGGGGGTTTGGTGAAAACTTAGCGTACGCCTCGATTCTTGAAGAAGGTAATCCTATTCGATTATCCGGTGAAGATTGTGGTCGAGGAACGTTTTTCCATCGTCATGCGGTTTTTCATGATCAAGACAATGGAAATCTACATACGCCCCTTAAGCACATTACAGACAATCCAAAATCGTTTGTTGTTATCGACTCTCTATTATCAGAAGAAGCGGTTCTGGCATTTGAATATGGTTATGCAACCACTGAGGCAGATAAGCTAGTTATTTGGGAAGCTCAGTTTGGTGATTTTGCCAATGGCGCGCAAATGGTGATCGACCAGTTTATTAGTTCGGCTCATCAAAAATGGGCGCTTCATTGTGGTCTAGTGATGTTGCTCCCTCATGGATATGAAGGCATGGGGCCTGAGCATTCTTCGGCTCGCTTAGAGCGCTTTATGCAACTATGCGCTCAAGAAAATATGCAGGTTTGTGTACCTAGTACGCCAGCTCAAATATTCCATATGTTGCGACGTCAGATTAAGCGCGAAATGCGCATTCCTCTGATTGTAATGACACCGAAGAGCCTACTGAGGCACCCTCAGGCGGTCAATGAAATGGCTGATTACACTGAGCGCGGTTTCCAGAACGTCATTGATGAAATCGATGATATGGACAAGTCAGCAGTGACTGAATTGGTTTTATGTAGTGGTAAGGTTTACTACGAGCTTTTAGAAGCTCGCCGTGAAAACGACATCAAGCATATTGCCATCATTCGATTAGAGCAGTTATACCCTTTCCCTAAAGATGACTTACTGGAAGTTGTGGCTAAGTATCCTAACGTGGAGCTCTACAAGTGGTGCCAAGAAGAGCCATTCAATCAAGGGGCATGGCTAAGCATTCAGCCAAATATCCGGGAAGCATTAGGTGAAGAGGCTAAGTTAAAGCCATTCACGCGTGCTTCAATGGCGGCTCCAGCAGAAGGTAGTAATAAAGCGCATAAAGTGGCACAAGAAAAAATAATCGCCACTACGCTTGGGCTAATGTGATTTTTATAGGCTATACGGATAGACAATGATAGATAAACAGGTAGATGTTCTACTAGTCGGCGCGGGTGCTATGAGTAGTACCCTTGGGGCTTTGTTAAACGAACTTGATCCTAATGTATCCATGTTAATGGTTGAGCGATTAAGTAAGGGCGCACAAGAAAGTACGAGTGGTTGGAATAATGCGGGTACTGGTCATGCAGCTTATTGTGAGCTCAACTACACCTCTGTTAATGCAGACGGAAGTATGGATACGGGTAAGCCAGAATTCATTAATCCAGCATTTGAAAGAAGCTTGCAGTTCTGGTCGTATCTTGTAAACCAAAAGATTCTCCCAGAGCCTAATAAGTTTATTAATGCGACGCCGCATATGAGCTTTGTCTGGGGAGAAGGGAATGTAGACTTCCTTCGTAGACGCTATGAAGCCATGCACGTTCATCACCTTTTTAAGGATATGGAATTCTCAGACGATCCTGAGGTATTACGTGAATGGTTCCCGCTGATAATGAAGGGCAGAGATCCAAAGCAGAAAGTGGCCGCTACCAGAGTTCGTTACGGAAGTGACGTTGATTTTGGTGTTATCTCTCGAAGCATTGTTAGAAACCTTCGCAAAAAAGAGAATTTCAATCTCTGGCTGAACAACAACGTTGAAGATCTTCATCAACGTGATGATGGGTCATGGCAGGTGCATATCCGTCATAGCGAAACAGATATGCTGAAAATTGTGCGCGCTAAGTTTGTTTTCTTAGGTGCGGGTGGCGGTGCATTGCCGTTGTTGCAGAAGTCGGGCATTCCTGAGTCGAAAGGTTATGGCGGTTTCCCCGTGAGTGGGCAGTGGTTAGTTTGTCATAACCCCGAAATCGTAAACCAGCATCAAGCTAAAGTTTATGGAAAAGCGCCGATTGGTGCACCACCAATGTCGGTTCCACATTTGGATACTCGTATCATTGGTGGCAAGAAAGCTTTGTTGTTTGGGCCCTTTGCGGGCTTCACTACAAAATTCCTAAAGCAAGGCTCCGTGTTTGATCTGATCAAGTCAGTTAAGCCGGATAATCTCATCCCTTTACTGTCAGTCGCACGCGACAATATGGATTTGACTCGCTACCTGATTAAGGAAGCTCGGCAAACTATTGAAAATCGAGTGGACACACTTCAGCTGTTTTACAAAGAAGCTAAGGCAGAAGACTGGGAATTGCTTCATGCCGGTCAACGGGTCCAAATCATCAAGAAAAATGCTGAGAAAGGCGGTAAGCTCGAGTTTGGTACTGAGGTGGTGTCTTCTGAAGATGGAACGCTAGTAGCGCTGTTAGGAGCTTCTCCAGGTGCTTCAACTGCAGTACAAACGATGATTGAAGTATTAGAGAAGAGCTTTAAGGATGAGTTGCAGCAAGAGGCTTGGAAGGTTCGTTTGAAGCAAATGATTCCATCCTATGGCGAATCGTTAAGCCAAGATGCTGAGTTGCTGCATAGAGTGCGTAAACATACGCTCACCACACTGCAGTTGGATGATCAGTACGAAGCTTAGGTAATTAAATAAGTAATAAAATAGATAATTAAAAGCGAGTGACTTTCACTCGCTTTTTTTAATAGTTTATTAAGCTCAAACGATTGGCATACCGGCAAACCAGCGATGTGACATAAACAACACAAGATACAAAACGACCGTTATTCCAAGTAATATCCCTTCCCGTTTAACCCCAGCAATTTCCGATGGCTTGACCCAAGCACCTTCATTACGGCTAATGGTGAATAAGGAAACAATACCCCAAATGGTCATGCCGCCAAATAAAATGACGGAACGAATATCGCCGTTAGCAAATAAGTGCCCAACACCCCAAATAATGAACCCTGTTAACATGGGGTGCCGAATGTATTGTTTGATTCGAGAAATCCCTGTGGTACTTCCAGCCCCGAGTAATAATATTGCGATAAACATGGTAAACATGTTTAGGTGACGTCCCCAGCTAGGAACGTCGTAAACAGGATTCGGTACGGTAGAGCGCCATCCCAACACGATCAATACAATACTAAATACGATCGTCAATGCGAATATGCCCTGATACTTACTGCCAAGCCTTTCAATTAATTGGTTACGGCGATCAGGAAAGAGGCTGGGGTACAGATGAACAACAGACCACAGTATAACGCCGATGATTAATAAACCCATAATAAAAATCCCTTGTTAATTAGTAAGTTATAGCTCTATGTAATAAAGAATCATCGAAGCCGCTAATAATACGGCTACCCAGATTACCATGCTGGCACTTGGCCATGTACGGGCAAATATGCCTTGAGGCCCATGAATAGCAAACAGATGCTCAAATCGACGTTGACTAAACTGTTTCAGGTATTGCATCAATGGTGGCATAACGCCCTCATAAACAGACTGTAACTTTGTCACCGCATTCGGTATTAACTTTCGATAGAACCAGTCTAGATCAAGGCTAATCGTCAGTGTTCGCCTCATGAGTGATAGTAGAACAAAGAAGGCGAAACCTGCAAATAACAGCAACTGCATCTGTGTGACGACGTGATCGGCTGTGTAAGGCTCGTAATCTAGCGCATAGGGCAAAATGCCATATATTAGAGCAGGTGCTATACCAATAATGATGCAAAGCCCTGACATGATCCACATGGCTAAACGCATATTCCATGGAGGATCAGGTGGGCGCAACCCAGAATCTTTTTGAAAGAATACAAACCAAGGGAATTTGATTCCAGCATGCAAGAACACACCCGCTGATGCAGCAACAAGCAAGAACCAAACAACTGGCATAGCGGCATCAGCCGCAGCGCTAGTCTCAAGAGATTTTGTGACAAAGCCTGAGGTAAGCGGCACCGCAGAGATTGCTAAGGCACCAATAATTCCATTGATCGCTGTCGTTGGCATTGTTTGGAACAAGCCGCCAAGGTCGGTGCATTTGCGCTTGCCGGTCATCAGCAAAACACTGCCCGCCGACATCAGTAACAAGCCTTTGTAAATTATATGGGCAAAAGCGTGAGCTGCTGCACCATTGAGCGCAAGCTCCGAGCCAATCCCTATCGCAACCACCATGAAGCCAACTTGATTGACGATGCTGTAGGCCAGAATGCGTCGCATATCGTTTTCCAGTAGTGCATAAATGATGCCGTAGAAAACCATATATAGGCCGATGTAAATCAGTACCGTTTCACCGGGGAAGCACATCAATAAAGCGAAGACGGCTGTCTTTGTGGTAAATGCAGATAGAAATACCGTTCCACTTGGGCTGGCTTCAGGGTAAGCGTCGGCTATCCAAGAAGATAGTGGTGGTGCACCTGCATTAACTAGGAAGCCGATGAGGATTAGCCAAGTGGCAAAGCTGTCCGCTTTCATTGCAACAATCTCACTAGAACCGGTGTTTGCAATGTGGGCTGTGATACCAATCATTAGTATCACACCACCGAGAAGGTGGACTAGCAAATATCGCATGCTTGCGCCGACCGCTAAAGGGTTTTCTCTCGAGTTAGCCCAAATTACGAGGGTGGAGCCAATCGCCATGATTTCCCAAAATATAAACAGGCTAATTAAATCCCCAGAGAAAGTGACCCCTATCGCCGAGCCTGCATAAACAAAAGCAGCACTGAGTTCCAGCGTCCTAGCATGCTTGATGGCATAAAGTGCGCCAATACCTGCTGCTAGGCAAAATACCGTGGCAAAAATACGACCTTCAGCCGTGTAGTGCAGCATCGATAATTCGTAATCCAAAAAGTCGATTAACAAATTATGCTCTGGCGTTACCAACCAAACCATCATTAGACTTAGTAGAGGAAAGATTATTGCTGCAAGGGGCTTTAATTTTGCAGAAAATAATGGAAGCAGTAAGCCGCCAATAATCAGGATGAATCCTGGTGGGAGTATTAAACTATTCATCGTAATAATCGTCTTTACGCTTCAATACAACGCCTAAAATCTTGGCC
>CALHTA010000342.1 GCA_938038645.1 uncultured Thiotrichaceae bacterium | reverse complement strand
GGGTAAATGGTTAATGGGTATAAATTCTTTATTAATAAAAATAAGATTTAAATTGGAAAATATATCTTAAAATTAGATATAAAAATGAATTTTCATCATAGCCAAACCCCTATCTAAAGTAACATTTCCAAGTACACTAAGCCCATCAAAACGATTACTTAGGAAATAACATGTCTCTTCGAATTAATGATATCGCTCCAGATTTTTCGGCTCAAACGACCCAAGGTCCAATTAACTTTCACGAGTGGATTGGCGATAGCTACGCGATAATCTTTTCTCATCCAAAAGACTTCACGCCAGTGTGCACAACGGAGCTTGGTTATGCAGCAAAGCTTGAGCCTGATTTTGCCGTTCGCAACACTAAGCTGATTGGCTTAAGTATTGACCCTGTCGATAACCATGCAGCATGGGCAGCTGATATTGAGGAAACTCAAGGAACGGCGGTTGGTTTCCCAATGATTGGCGATACTGACCTAAACGTTGCGAAGCTCTACAACATGTTACCAGCAGATGAAGAAGCTTCAGACGCTCGCACAGCAGCAACGAATGCGACGGTTCGTTCTGTCTTTATTATTGGTCCAGACAAGAAAATTAAGTTAACCATGACTTACCCTATGACAGCAGGTCGTAATTTCGATGAGATTTTACGAGTGTTGGATGCAATTCAAGTCGGTGCAAAGCATGGCGTAGCTACACCGGTTAACTGGAAGAATGGTGAAGATGTCATCATCCCACCAACGGTGACTAACGAAGCAGCAGAAGCTTTGTACCCGGATGGTTTCACTACCATCAAACCATACTTACGTTACGTGAAACAGCCTAGCTAAGCAGTATGATTTGTGGCTTAAAAGCCGCATTAAGTAGCTTGATTATAAGAGGCATTGGATAATTTAATTCCAATGCCTTTTTTTTGGAATTTTTTGGTATCAATATCGTCTATACTGAATCTGGTTCGTTTTCAGACCAACCCCTTGGAGTGTTCACTATGAGTCGATGGTTCAGTATTAGTTTTTTCAGTTTGTTTTTGCTAGGAATTTCCCCCATCCTTGTGCAAGCAAACGCTTCCGAGATTGACGGCTTCAATCAACGCATGAAAAGTTTCGAAACAAAAGTTGCCCAACGTGTCAATGAGCGCCCTAGTCTCATCAACGCATACAATAATTTAGAGCAGGCGTTGAACCAAGAGATGAATCGTGCGTTTGATCTAGTGATGTCTAAGATAAGTCCTGAGCGTCGAGCGGCGATGGTTGAAGCCCAGCAGCAATGGGCAGAGCATCGCGCGACTGAATATATTTGGATCGACTCAACCCACGGTCCAGTGGTTGAGCAATCCGATGAGCATGTAAAGGTTTTGCAGCTACGCAATTTAATGATGAATGCTAGAGTGCTGCAGCTTTACAGTTATTTGGACACGCTTCCTTCGGTACCTACTGATGGTATAATCGACAGCGTCGTGCCAAAAACAGATGTTGCAGTCGCAGATGACAACGACTTAAAAATAGCAACGATTCGAGGTTTTTCACTGGGTGAGGGCGCTTGCTTCCTTGACCTTATCGATGAGAAAAGAAAGCCGTTCACTGAAGTGGCCAGTGCTGCCTTTTGTCAGCGCGAGCGTGAGTTATTGGATAAGCGTGTCAGCCTAACTTATCGATTAGGTGTTGTTCCATCTGCGGCCTGTGCGGTCGAAAGTGTGACTTGCGTAGAAAATAACATGCTGATATTAGTCAGCAACGCCCAAGTTATTAGGCCAAAACGATGAACCAAAATGACTTTTAATATTGCTAATTAAGTATGAAACAACCGACGGTACCCAGTAGCTATGTCAAGCAATTGCTCTTACAAGTTGAAGAGCAGGGTTATGATGTCAATGAGTTATTAAATTACGTCGGGATCGATTCGCAGGACTTAGATAAAGATAATATCATTCCTGCCGATCGATTTAGCGCCTTGTATCAGCGTGTTATGTACATCGCTCAAGATGAGTTTTTTGGCATGATTAGCGTTGGCAAGGTCCCGACGGGTACTTTTCGCATGATGTGTTTGGCTATTATTCACAGCCGAACATTAGGTGAAGCAATTTCAAGAGCCAGTGATTTTCATGAGATTTGCCGCGGAGCTCGAATCAAGCCTGATTTAGTTAGAGGGGGGCGTTATGCAAAAGTCTCTTTTGCTGCATTAGACAGTAATAGCCCTGAAGAATCAGAAGCATTTTTTAGCAGTCAGTCAGCTGCGCAAACAACCACGTCACTTTCAATGTGGCATCACTTTATCAGCTGGTTGATTGGTGAGCGTGTCATTCTCAAAGCAGTTTACTTTAAGTTCTCTAAGGATGACGCTATTGCTCAGAGTCGGGCCAGATTTAGAGCAGAAGTTAAGTTTGATCAGCACGATACGGCGATGGTTTTTCCGTCAAGATATCTGGAATATCCTGTTGTCCAAAATGAAACGACCCTGCAAGCATTCCTGAAAACAGCTCCCTATCAATTACTCGTCATGGTTGGTAGTGAAGATAGTACCTTGCGGGAGCAAGTAATCGCCATGATCGGTCGGGATTTTAGTATTGCTCCACCTAGCGCAGAGCAGGTTGCTAAAACGTTGAATATGTCAGTCTCGACTTTACGCAGAAGAGTGCTGGAAGAAGAGACGACCTATCAAAAAATCAAAGATGATTGTAGACGACAATCGTCAATTGACTATATGAACTCCCCCGAACTATCGATAAACGATGTGGCAGGATTAATGGGCTTTGATGAGCCATCTGCTTTCTTTAGATCGTTCAAACGTTGGACTGGAATGACGCCAGGTGAGTACCGGCAAAGTTCTGCCTACGCCGATAATTTGGGTATTAACTAACTGCCTTATGATTCCGTTGCATTTGAAAGCATCATGCGTGCAGCGGTTTTTCCCATTTCCAGCACATCATCATTATCAACATAAACCCCATCATTCGTTAACCGGCAAAGTCCATGCAGGGTTGCCCATGCAACTTGAGCAAGTCGCAAACTCGATTCTTGTTGGTTTAAAACTTTCCTCGCTTGAAACTCCTCAATGCGTTCCAGCCAGTGCTTAAAGCTATGACGAGAAGCAATTTCCAAAGATTCCGTTGCTAGCTTCTGTTTCCAAATTTTCCCGCCATACATTAAGTCGTAATGAGCGGGGTGACTGATAGCAAATTGAATGTAGCTTTGAACCAGACGTTCCAACTCTTGTAAGCCATTGTCCTTGGCATCATCAGTAATCGCTTGATGATTAACCTCTGAATGATCAGCACTGACAAACTCATCCTGTAACTTAAAGCCCGTTTCTGCAATTGCACATAGCAGTTGGTTTTTATCTTTAAAGTGATGATAAGGCGCAGTACGAGAAACGCCGACATAGTCGGCTAATTTGCGCATGGATAGCGAATCAATCCCTTGTTCTTGAATCATGTCACCTGCTGAATTGATGAGGCTTTGATATAAATTGCCGTGGTGATAGTTTGATTTTTGCTTATCCATTTAATCA
>CALHTA010000341.1 GCA_938038645.1 uncultured Thiotrichaceae bacterium | reverse complement strand
CCTTTGACGCCAGCTATCACTCAAACTATTTGTGTAATCACTCGTTAACCACGTTGCCATTTGATTGAGGAAAGTCGCCATGACTATGACTGAACATCCACTCATTCCTAAGTCCGCTTTAGACAAGGTTCGCATGCCAATCGCTGAAGCATCGGGTATGCCCAATGCAGCTTACGATGACCCTTCCTATTTTGAGTTCGAACGCGATAACGTGTTAGCAAAAACGTGGAGTGGATTGCTGTTTGCGAGTGAATTATTGCAGCCTGGTTACGCTAAACCTATCGACTTTATGGGGCTGCCGTTACTCGTGGTTCGCGATAAGAAAGATGCCATTCAAGTGTTTCATAATGTGTGCAGCCATCGCGGCATGATTTTAGTGGATGAAGAGAAACCCATTGGCAATCTCATTCGCTGCCGCTATCACTCGTGGTCTTATGAGCTTGATGGCAAGTTAAAGAAGACACCGCATGTGGGCGGCATAGACCAACACACAACCGAAGGCTTTACGCACGAGGGCAATGGACTCAAAGCGGTTCGTAGTTCCGTTTGGATGGGCATCGTTTTCATCAATCTATCTGAAGATGCAATTTCTTTTGATGAATTCATCACGCCACTTCGGGAGCGTTGGGAAGCTTTCACTGGCGTTGGTAATTTCGAACTGCTAAAAACGGCTAAAACAGGAGGTAGTACTGAACTACTTGTTAACTCGAATTGGAAACTCCCAGTTGAAAACTATTGTGAGTCCTACCACTTGCCTTGGGTCCATCCTGGCTTAAACAGCTACTCGCCGCTCGACAAGCATTATAATTTATACGTTAACGACTGGGGTTCAGGTCAAGGCTCTTACAGTTATACCTTTGCCGAAACGTCCGGTGCACAACTACCGCGTTTTAAAGAATGGCCTGCTGAGCAGATAAAGCAAGCAGAATACGTCTCGCTTTACCCCAATGTTTTGCTGGGTATTCAGGCGGATCACGCCTTTGCGATTATCCTTCAGCCGCTTAAAAACAACCTCACTAATGAAAAATTAGAACTAACTTACGTTGGCGAAGAAGCAGTGGGCGATGAGCATGAAGCCAATCGCCAAGCCGTTCTTGATGGTTGGATACAGGTATTTACGGAAGATATATTTGCCGTTGAGGCGATGCAGCAAGGACGCCGCTCCCCAGGTTATAAAGGTGGGGTGTTTTCTCCAGTGATGGATGGGCCGACACACCACTTTCATTCTTGGTTAGCAAATTGTTATGATGACGCCATCTATCAGACGTCAAATAATCGTCCAGATAAGCAACCAGACACATAAACAGGATAGCTTGCGCTGTCCATGAGAGCGCAAGATGCAGTCCAACCAAACAACAATGTTTCAACTTGGCTACCTAGGCTTGCTGCCTTTTATAAGTGGCCTTGTGCTTTTGATGCTCAATGAAACCCTGTTTGAGCTGTCTGGACAACAGATCTTTATCACTTACAGCGCGATTATTTTAAGTTTCTTATCGGGTGTTTTATGGGGCGCGGCGCTAGAAGGTTTCGATAACACACTGGGCCGCACCGCGCTTATCTTAAGCAATCTATTTGCTTTGGCTGCTTGGGCAGCATTATTGTTGGATGGCTATGCAAAACTAGCTGTAGCCCTACTCGCCATCGGTTTTTTAGCCGTGTGGTTTGCAGAAAAACACATCCGAACTAATCAAAAGGCCGCCAGTCCCGAAGGCTACCAAACCATGCGCAATCGACTAACCATTGGGGTTGTCGCGATGCATCTTATCTTCCTTATGCTTGCATAAAGCGGGACACTTAATGAGTACAATTTTCTTTGCCCATGCTAACGGCTTTCCAAGCCCTAGCTACGCCCCTTTTTTTGACGCGCTTCGCTCGAATGGTTTCGATATTGATTCGATTGAAACGATTGGTTTAAACCCCAAATTTCCAGTCACCAATAATTGGCCGCACCTTGTTGAAGAGCTAGGTCAAGAAATCACTAGCCGTCATCAAGAGCCTGTCATTGGCATTGGCCACTCGCTTGGCGGTTTGGTGAGTTACCTGCTCGCCAACAAGCAGCCTGCTCTCTATTCACACCTAATCTTGCTTGACCCTCCTATTATCAATGGTTGGCAGAATATTTTGTGGTGGTTACTCAAACGGCTCAGCTTGAGTGATTTAGTGACGCCTGCAAAATCTAGCAAAAACCGCCGAACTCACTTTAAAAACTATCAAGACGCCTACGACAATCTGCGTCCCAAAGGCTTATTTAAAGACTTCACTGAAGCGTCTTTCGAAGCTTATTTAGAACACGGTTTCAAACCCGATGGACAGGGTGGATTAACTCTGGTTGTTGATCTAGAAACAGAGCTTTCACTATTTCGTACTGCCGCTGACGATCTATGGAAATATAGAGACAAATTACAGATGCCTGGCTTATACCTGACCGCTGAGGGAAGCGAGTTTTCACGTAAGCCGTTTGCTAAGAATTTATCGACAAGCGCCGGAATGGATTATCAAGTGTTAAAAGGTGGGCACTTATTTCCCCAAGAGAGACCTGAAGAAACCGCAAAAGTGATTAGCGAGTGGATTAACGCTAACTAGCGTGCTGCGACCAATTATGCAGCACGCTAGCTTGTTTCAGAGGCTCAGCTTGCGCTGAACATCTAACTCACTCGCACCTTTAATTAGTGCTCATACGGGCAGATTGAGTAGTAATAAGCACCGTGCTTATGACCACCAGTACCGTAGTTGTGTACGTGATGATTATTACCATTTGGGTGATCATGGTAAGTATCATTGGTCA
>CALHTA010000340.1 GCA_938038645.1 uncultured Thiotrichaceae bacterium | reverse complement strand
GTCAAAAAAGGCATTATTGTTAATTTATTGATGTCGCGCCCTGGGCAATTAGTCATTAATACGGAAACAGAGTTAAAGGTTCCTTCAAGAGCGAAGGAAGTGCAGGAATATTTTACTGAGCTATATGGTGCAGCTCCAGGCCAGATCCGTGCCTATGAAAAAGAGCAGTGGATGTCACCGGTTGCAAGCGGTAGCGGTGTTGCTGATGCGACGGTAGTTTGTCCTTGCACGACTGCGACTTTGTCAGCGATTGCAGTTGGCGCCAGTAAAAGCCTTATCGAGCGTGCTGCAGACGTTTGTTTGAAGGAGCGTAAAAAATTAATCTTAGTGGTTAGAGAAACTCCGTTTTCTGACATTCACTTAGAAAATATGCTGAAACTCTCAAGAATGGGTACGGTTATCATGCCAGCAAACCCAGGTTTTTACTGGAAACCTCAGGGTATTGATGAGCTAATCGATTTCATGGTGGCCAGAATCTTAGATCATCTAAATATAGAGCACGAACTAACCGCTCGCTGGGGTGATTAAGGCTGTTTTCCTTGATATTCCATACTCAAGTCCTTATATTCCCTGATTACTTTAAAACAGAAGGAGCCTGTTGTGGCGACTGTTGATATTACTGCAGATACATTTGAAGAAACGATTGAGAAAAATGATATCGTTGTTGTGGATTTTTGGGCTGAGTGGTGCGGACCATGCAAATCCTTTGCTCCTATCTATGAAGAAGTTTCTAATGAGTACGATGATGTTGTATTCGGAAAGATCGACACAGAAGCTGAGCAAGAATTAGGTGCACACTTTCAGATTCGTTCAATTCCTACACTCATGATATTCCGCGAGCAAGTGGTACTATACTCTCAGGCCGGTATGTTAAATAACTCTCAGCTTAAAGAAGTTATTAACAAGGTCAAAGAGCTTGATATGACTGAAGTACACGCTGAAATTGCGAAGCAAGCTGACGCGTAAAAAAGACGCTTAACAGCGTTAGGGCGTTCTCTCTTCGGTAATTTACGTTGGCGTTGAGAGAGTGCTAAAGTCATTTTTAATGACGATAAAATAAGATTTTATTAAGGATACTTAGCCAAATGAATCCAGACTATCTAGATTTTGAGCAACCCATAGCTAAGCTGCGTGAGCAAATTGAAGAGCTTCGCGGTGTGAGTGATCAGGATATTAATCTCACTGATGATGTGTTGCGACTTGAGAAGAAAGTGGAGTCATTAACTAAGTCTATCTTTTCAAAACTGACCGCTAAGCAGGTTGGTCAGATTGCTAGGCATCCGAAACGCCCCTACACATTGGATATTGTTGCTGGTTTGTGCACTGACTTTCAGGAGTTGCACGGCGATAGGATGTACGCTGATGACTATGCCACAGTAGGAGGTATAGCGCGTTTTCAGGGTCGCCCTGTTATGATTATTGGGCATCAAAAAGGCCGTGATACTAAAGAAAATATTCGGCGCAATTTTGGTATGCCAAGACCGGAAGGCTATCGTAAGGCGCTTAGATTGTTACGCTTGGCTGAAAAATTTCATTTACCCGTACTTACCTTTATCGATACTGCAGGTGCTTACCCAGGTATCGGTGCTGAGGAGCGTGGTCAAAGTGAGGCGATCGCCCGCAATCTGTTTGAGATGGCAAAATTAAAAACGCCGATTATTACAACCGTTGTGGGTGAAGGTGGTTCTGGTGGCGCTTTGGCCATTGGCGTGGGTGATGTTGTGATGATGATGCAATATGCAACCTACTCAGTTATTTCTCCTGAAGGTTGTGCGTCAATTCTTTGGAAGAGTGCAGATAAAGCTGCAGAAGCCGCTGAAGCAATGGGTATTACTGCCCAGAAGCTGCATGAGCTTGGTCTAGTGGACCGTGTTGTGCCAGAGCCTTTGGGGGGCGCACATCGTAACTATCCAGAGGCAATTGAGAGCCTGCGCGAAGCAATTGCCAGTAGCTTGCGTAAAGTGGGAGCATTAAACACCCAGCAGTTATTAGATCGTCGCTACGATCGCTTAATGAGCTACGGCCAGTTTGAGTCGTGATCTCTTAGAAACGATTGAGCCGCTGCTCTCTTTGCTTGAGCAGCGCAACTTCTTAGTCGCCTACAGTGGCGGCCTCGACTCGCATGTTCTATTGCATTTAATGAGTCGCATTCCCGATATCGCTGTTAGAGCGGTACATATCGATCATGGACTTCAGGATGTTTCTCCTTGGTGGAGCCGTCACTGTCGTGATATCTGCAGTGATCTTGGCATTCCGCTAGAGAGAATTTCATTGAAGCTAGAAGTTCCTTCAGGCCAAAGTGTTGAAGCATATGCTCGAAGTAAGCGTTATGCCGCTTTTGATGACTTGTTAGAGCCCGATGAGGTTTTGTTGACTGGGCATCATCAAAACGATCAGGCAGAAACATTATTGATCCAATTACTGCGCGGTGCGGGTGGGGCTGGTTTGGCGTCAATGCCAATGATCTCAGGCTTTGCTCAAGGTCAGCATCTTAGGCCGTTGCTTAACACCCCTAGAGAGCAGCTGGAGGCTTATGCAGATCATCATAATCTCAACTTTGTTGAAGACACCAGTAATGCAGATTTGCGGTTTGATCGAAATTTCTTGCGACATCAGATTCTTCCTCAACTTAAAGAGCGTTGGCCTGGCAGTGTTCAGACTTTGTCCCGTGCGGCCATGCTGCAGGGTGAAACACAGCGTTTATTAGATAGTTATGTTTCTCAAGATCTTGAGTTTATGGCGGGGTCTGTTGAAGGAACGCTGTCTGCTCAATTGGTGTTACAGTGT
>CALHTA010000339.1 GCA_938038645.1 uncultured Thiotrichaceae bacterium | reverse complement strand
GTTAGATAGCTTCGCATAGTAGGGAATAGTTTGTTTAAATGCTATCAGCAGCGTTAAGCATTTTTTCTTTTGCAGCATTATTCAAAAGAGAAACTCTGAGCTTTCTCAACCTGATAAAGGGCTAGTGAAGGCATTAAATTCCTCATGAATTAACGTTACAAAACTACTTCGCCTTAAAGGGCATCAAAAGCAACTTTAAAAGCGACGTTTCGCCACCCTCATACTGAGACAAGCCGATTTTCATATTCTGATGACCCTGCTGAGGTTGAGCCACATAACTGCCAAAAATACGATCCCACCAAGGAACGTTAAACCCGTAATTGCTATTGGTTTCACCAACGATAACGCTGTGGTGTACACGGTGCATATCGGGCGTAACAATGAATAGGCGTAAGATATTATCAAAAGGCACTTTGATGTTACTGTGATTGAACAAGGCCGTTGCATTGAGCAAAATCTCAAAGATAACAATCGCCATTACTGGAATTCCAAATAGAAGAATCGCAGCGAATTTAATCAGCATGGATAAGACAATTTCCACAGGATGAAAACGCAGAGCGGTACTAGTATCGATAGCATTGTCACTGTGATGTACTTTATGGAGACGCCAGAATGCGGGTACGACATGGAAAATACGGTGCTGCCAGTAGATAATCAGATCTAACAAGATAATAGCGATGAGCACAGGCGTTTGAAATCCGAGCAATGCGATCTCTTGGTCAGCTACATAAACCGCAAAAATACCTGCCGTCATAGGCAAAAGAATCTTCACTGCAATACTATCAATAACAACGAGTGACAAGTTAGCGGCGACACGTTTTGGCTTGCTACCCGGCATGACTCGACGAGGAATCAAAAACTCCAAAGCGCTAAACAAAATCAACAAGCCAAGAAATACACTTAGACGAATTATATTTTCATTTTCCATGGCACAGTTTTCGCATTCATTTAAGAAAAATTAACTACGATTGAAGCACAGTTTCAGATACTAAAAAAGCAAGAACAAAAATGATTAAATCAGCACAACTATCACACCAGCAATATCCTGTTTATTAAAAACAGCGCCTTCCGACCCTGAATGCTAGCATTTAGAGAGGCGAAGCTATTTTTGATAAACAGGATATTGCGGAAAAGGAATATGATGGTGGGGCGTGAGCGATTCGAACGCTCGACCAATTGATTAAAAGTCAACTGCTCTACCGACTGAGCTAACGCCCCATAATGGGAGTGTCTTGAGATGGTGGGGCGTGAGCGATTCGAACGCTCGACCAATTGATTAAAAGTCAACTGCTCTACCGACTGAGCTAACGCCCCTCGTCAAGAACGGCGTATTATAAAGACCGCTCTTTCATTTACAAGGTCTTTTTTACAAAAGTTACACCTTTTCTAGTTGTCTCATGCTATTTGGCAATAAGTGCATATCTGCTAAAGAAGCGACCAAAGCTTTGAAGAAGTTTGACTCTTCCTCATAAACCATTCCGTAGTACTGAATCTTCATGGTTAGCGCACTACCAAAAACGATTGCAGCGAACGTTATGAATGACCCTAACGCTAACGTTGAAGCGCCTGTTACAGCCTGTCCAATCGTACAACCCATCGCCAACACACCGCCAACGCCCATCAAAAAGCCACCGACAATGTGCGATAGAAAGTCCTTCCAGCTGCTAAACCATTCAATACGAAACTTGCGCATGACTAATGAATAAGCGAATGCACCAACCAAAACACCACTACCGGCGACCAGCGCAAAGGTTATCAACTGACTAGAAAAACCTGTTTCAATCCAACGAATCAAGTGTGCCGATGGCTGAACAAAAGTAAATGATTGCGCACCAGCAGCGAATGGACGTTCATCCATCATTTCAACTTCATCCAGCAGCTCTACCCCCATCTCTCCAGCGGTTACCCACCAAGCAGCAACAACCACTCCTGCAACGACAATACCCGCTAAAATGTTATCAAAGCTACGGGTGAAGTCTTTTGATGAAACAGCCCATTGAATCAACATCACACCGAGCAAAGATCCTACCAACAAGCTAGTGATATTTTCATCAAAACCACCAAACCCGCTAATCATGCTACCAATACTTTGGTTGTCGATATCGTAATTACCTAAATCAACAAATGCAGGCTCCATCCAGCTAATGAAAAAGTCATAGCTGAAATTTGTAAAAATCATAAGGTAAGCCGCAGCACCCATTGCAAACAAAACAAAGAAGGATTTTAGATTGCCGCCACCAATTCTTAATATTGTTTTATTTCCACATCCCGAACCTAAGGTCATACCAATGCCGAAAATAATTCCACCCAATACATTTCTAGGCCAGGCAAAAACCGGCGTTCGATAAGGGGGATTTGAAGTGTCGTTGCTTGCGGTCAGTGACATATCGACCAAACCAAACTGGCCTAATACCAACACGCCTAATATCGCAGCGCCAATAGCAAATACCCAAGCTCTCATTCGGCCTGTATCACCGATATTCACAATATCCGAGACCGCACCCATGGTGCAAAAATTAGTTTTAGTCGCAACAATACCCAAGATAAAAGCCAGACCAAATGCCCAGATTAGTACCTGTGTTGTAATCTCCATGATTCCCCTACCTAACTCATCTCAAATATAAAATTATTCCAACTTACCATCATCCACTGCGACACAATTAAAACAATATTACTAAGTGGCTAGTAGACGCAATTAAAGCCGCTGTGGAATGTGTTGATAATGATAGATGCCTCGGAAGGTCTGCGCAAAACACATTCCACAACG
>CALHTA010000338.1 GCA_938038645.1 uncultured Thiotrichaceae bacterium | reverse complement strand
CGAAATAAAAATTGGTGCACCTTTTGCGTTGTCAGGTTCCGTGGCAGGACTCGCTGAAGAGATGAAAAATGGAGCGGCGCTAGCGGCTAAACATGTCAATGATCAAGGAGGGGTTCTTGATCAACCCTTTACCTTAGTTTATGAAGACTCTGCCTGTAATCCTGACAAGGCTGTGGATGTTGTTACGCGACTCATCGAAGAAGAAAAAGTAAGCGCGTTGGTTGGTCCAGTGTGCTCGGGCGCAACGTTGCGTCAAGCAAGATCTGTATCGATTCCAGCGGGTGTTGTAACGCTATCAGTCGCTTCGGCTTCTTTCCTTATCAGCAATCTCCGTGACAATGATCTCGTTTTCAGAACGGCCATCTCAGACTCATTCAAAGGCAAAGCAATGGCGAAATACGCCATTGCTAACGGCATTAATGATATTGCGGTGAGTTTTGCTAGCGATGCATACAACACTAGCGTGGCTAAAGTGTTTAGTAAGGCATTCAAAGAAAACGGGGGAAAGGTGGTGATTAACCAAGCCCATCAGCCCGAAGGTACAGACTTTAAGCGAGAAGTGTCCGCACTGGTGACGGGGTCTAAAAACTTAGCACTATTTGCTTATTACGGCTCTAGTGGTACGAAGTTGTTGAAAGATGCTTTTGCAACCGATGAGGTAAAGCAGGTACTCGCGTCAGACGGCATGCTTTCTCAGGAAATTATTGATGAATTGGGCGCAGATGCGTTGAAGTCAACCGGCATTATCAATAACTATTCTGATAAAAGTCGTGCAGGGTTCAAGGCTTGGCAATTACTAGCAGAGGCCGACAATGTAAAGGCTGAAGGTCCGTTCGTAGCAAACTCTTATGATGCCGCGTTTATGATGGCTCTTGCCATTCAAGCAGCGGGTTCTGCTGAACGCAAAGATATCTCGGCGGGCTTACGTGCGATTTCAGGTCCTGAGGGCGAGTTAATCTATCCGGGTGAATTTGCCAAAGCTAAAGCGATATTAGCAGCAGGCGGCAAAATCAATTATGAGGGTGGGTCAGGCCCAGTTGATTTTGATAAAAACGGTGATGTGTCGGGAGATGTCAGTATCAGCAAGGTAAAGGATGGGAAATGGGATTCGCAGTTACTTCGTCAATGATCATTTCTGCACGAGCATGATTCAATGAGCGTTGCGTCAAAGCTCTGGTATCGGTCTAGTGTTCAGGTCAAGTTTCTCCTGATCGTTGTGCCATTGACGGTATTGCTAACGGTTGTTGGTTTGGGGTTAGTGCAATCTAGTGCGAACACGACAGCGACCGAGCGAGCCATTGGCCAGTTCCATGAGGTAGGGCAAAGCGCCTCCAAAGCACTGTCTGAAGAGTTTTGGAATTACAACGTGACGCAAGCACAAGCGATTCTCGAATCGTTGTTGTTAATTCCGAATGTGTTACATGTCTCAACGGTTGAGTTTGCTGATGGTAAGGCGGTTGAGAACAGCGGTTTTGAATTTGATCTCAGTAACACCGAAAGTGATGCAGCAATGGCTATGGATATAGCTAATGAAGCGGTTCGGTCTGAAAAATTCCCCATTACTAATGAAAGGAAAGCGGGTGAGCCTGAGGTGATAGGTGAGCTAACAATTAGCTATAGCTTGTACAGCTTATTTGAGGAAAACCGTTCAAAACTCTACCGCACATTACTGGCCTCTTTACCAATCGCATTAGCGCTCATTCTTGGGACGGTGTGGGCACTTAATAAATTGATCTTAAAGCCAATTCAAGCGGTCACGCGAAGCTCTGAAGACGGCTCGCATAACCCCATTATCGATGCGGAATACAAACCGATTGAATGGGATTCGGGCGACCAGCTAGGGGTGTTGGTGTCGGCTTATAACGAGCTTAGAATAAGTCAGATAGAAAACACCCAGCAGCTCAAGCACGAGCAAGAGGCACTAGAAAAGCATGCTGTTGAGATGGAAGAGTTATCTCAAGTAGCCCAAGAAGCACGTGATGATGCAATTGCTGCCAATGCGGCCAAGTCGCGCTTTCTAGCGGTTATGAGTCATGAGCTAAGAACGCCACTAAACACGATTATTGGTTTGAGTGAAACCATCGAGAAAAACTATGATCGCTTGAGTGACGAGAAGCGCCGCACAAGTTTGGGTCGAGTGAAGTCATCAGGTCGACACTTGCTGGCGATGATAAATGAAATTTTGGATTTATCTAAAATTGAAGCGGGCAAAATGGAGCTTGAGCCGACCGTTTTGAAGCTGCCCAGTTTGCTCACTGAAATAATCGCCATGTCGGAGCCTTTAGCTGCTAAAAATAATAATACCTTGAAGCTAGATATAGATCCTGAGCTTAACGAATGCTGGGGTGATGCCACGCGAATTCGGCAGATACTACTTAATCTGTTGTCAAATGCGGCTAAATTTACCGAAAAAGATGAAATAATCATTTCTGCTAGAAACGAAAGTGAAGCCAGTTTAACGATTAGCGTTGAAGATCATGGGATTGGGATTAACGAAGAGCAAATGGGTCGTTTGTTTCAAGATTTTCAGCAGGCTGAAAACTCAACGGCCCGAAAGTATGGTGGTACGGGCTTAGGATTGTCTATCAGCCGGAAGTTAGCAAGAGCCATGGATGGCGACATCAGCCTGACTTCTACACCCAATAAAGGCTCTTGTTTCACACTGCATTTACCAATCTATAGTGGGCAGGATAATGATGGATAACTCGACTTCCGAAAGGTGCTATAAAATCCTGATTGTTGACGACATTGAGGATAATCGTTTCACGCTCGATATCATGCTGTCTGTACAGGGAGAGTTTGATGTGGATGAGGCCGAGTCAGGCCCTGAAGCATTATCCATGATGGCTGAAAAGGCTTACGACTTAGTGCTGCTTGATATCATGATGCCGGGTATGACGGGCCTTGAAGTGCTAGAACAATTAGACCTTGCTACCGCACAGTCACCAATCAAAATCATTGTAGTTTCTGCACTTCAAGACATGGAAACTATTGTGAAAGCGCTTGAGTTGGGGGCGTTGGACTATTTGCCTAAGCCTATCGAAGAGTCTTTATTAGCTGCGAGGTTAAAGCAGCTGATTGAACGGCAAAAAACGGATGATGAATTAGATCAGCACCGCGCTAGAATAGATGCCGACCTTAAAAAAGCAGCAGAAATCCAGCGATCGCTTTGCCCGACAGAAAGTCTTCAAATAACGTCAGGTGAAGCCACTTTTGAGTTTGCTGGAACGATGCGTCCTGCTTATGAAGTTGGTGGTGACTTTTTTGATTATTTCACTTTACCCAATGGCAATGTCGTTTTTGCTATCGCTGACGCTTGTGGCAAAGGCGCACCGGCTGCTATCTACGCCACGAGAGTTCACGACTTGTTAAGACTCATCGCAAAGACTCAAGATGTTAGTACTCAAACTCAGCCTGAAAGTGCCGTATTACACATGTTGACCGAAGTAAACAAAGTGCTTTGTGAGCACAATGAGGATTGTTGGTTTGTCACCGCTTGGGTTGGGGTTTTAGTGCCAGAAAAACGGCAGATGAGTTGGTGCTCTGCCGGCCATTGTGAGGCCTTACTGCAAAGTGCTGATGGCAGTATTGAAACGCTTAGTTCTATGGTTGGGCTGCCATTGGGATTGGATGAAACGTTTGAGGGTGAGGTCAAAACTATCGATTTAGCTGTGGGGTCAATCGTCCATACTTATACGGATGGAATCACGGAGCATCGCAGGGAAAGTGATGACTTCTTGGGAGCTGATGGGCTTCAGGCTATTCTCAAATCTACCGATGACTCACAAAATCTCAAACTATTGGTTAATAGTGTGGCGGACGCTGTTCAAACCGTTAACCCGCTGCTAATGCCTGAGGATGACGTGACGTTGATGAGCCTAAAGTTGGATTAAAAGCCACGCAG
>CALHTA010000337.1 GCA_938038645.1 uncultured Thiotrichaceae bacterium | reverse complement strand
GCAGGGCTGAGTGTGCGCAGTTTTCCATCGGCTGAGGGCGTGCTTGAACAGCTGAGTACCGATTGGAACGGTATTGTGGTGAGTGATATCAGGATGCCGGGAGAGGACGGTCTGTCCCTAATGAAGCAAATTCGCGCGCTTGATGCTGAGATTCCAGTGATCTTAATCACTGGGCATGGCGATGTGCCGATGGCGGTGCAGGCGATGCGCGATGGCGCTTATGATTTTATTGAAAAGCCATTCCCGACTGAGATGTTGGTCGATGCGGTGCGCCGCGCCATGGAAAAGCGTCAGCTCATTATTGAAAACCGTCGACTCAAGGCTGCGCTTAATAGTGATAACTCAATCGACACAAGATTGCTAGGTTCCAACCCAGCCATTGAAACACTGCGCGAACAGGTCATGGATTTTTGTGACCTTAATGTGGATGTATTAATTACGGGCGAGACGGGCGTTGGCAAAGACTTAATTGCTCGCAGTTTGCATGAATACAGTTATCGGGCCTCGAACAACTTTGTGGCGATCAACTGCGGCAGCCTGCCGGAAAATATTATTGAGAGTGAGTTGTTTGGACACGTTGCGGGCGCTTTTCAAGGCGCGTCTATCGACAGGGTTGGCAAGTTTGCGCATGCTCATGGCGGTACTTTGTTCTTAGATGAAATTGAGAGCATGCCGCTTGAGCTTCAAATCAAATTACTTCGAGTATTGCAAGATAGGGTGGTGGTGCCGCTTGGTACGAATCTTGAAACGCCAGTCGATGTGAGAGTGATCGCGGCGTCGAAAATTGATTTGCTGGAAGCGTCCCAAGATGGGCTTTTCAGGGAAGACCTCTACTACCGGCTTAATGTGTTAAGTATTAAGGTTCCCGCATTAAAGCAGCGCCTTGAAGACATTCCTTTGTTGTTTAAGCATTTTATTAATGTGGTTAGTCAACGACATAATCGTCCGGTGAAAGAGGTGTCGAGCGATGAGCTGAGCTTGCTGATTGCTCATGATTGGCCAGGAAACGTGCGTGAGTTACAAAACGAGGCCACAGCCTACGTGTTGGAGTTGCCAAACAGTATGCTAAGTGATCAGTCGGCGACCACGGCGGATGAATTTTCTTTGGCTGACAAAATGAATGCCTTTGAAAAGCAAGTCATAGAGCAGACCCTGCTGGAGCAGAAAGGCAGTTTGAAAGCCAGTTACGAGTTATTGGGTGTTTCTCGAAAAACACTGTATGACAAAATGCAGAAGCATAATATTCAGGTCGGTGTGTAGAAAGCGAAACATGATTAATGGGTGTAGGGGTGGGAATCTACACCTTAGCGATCGTTGAAGCGTTTTGAAATTCATCGTTTTAAGTAAATAATATCAATAAATTCAATTATTTAGTCTCGTATTTTTTTGCTGCCAATTGTTCTTCTTTGTGATTACTCTCAGAGTTGATAACATGGTTTCAGTTTCGGGCTTTGTCGAAACATTCAAAATTCAATGGTACGAGGAGAAATCAAATGAAAAAAACTCTATTAGCGGCAGTGATCGGTAGTGTAGTGATGTTAAGCAGCTCGGCTGCATTTGCAGCGTGTGATGCTGGCGAGACAAAAATTAAATTCGCTCACGTAACAAACACTGACAAGCACCCAAAAGGTATTGCGGCAACATTGCTTGAGAAGCGTGTTAACGAAGAGATGAACGGCAAGCTTTGCATGGAAGTTTTCCCTAACTCTACACTTTATAACGATAACGACGTGCTAAAAGCGATGCTAGGTGGCGACGTTCAACTAGCCGCTCCAAGTTTGTCTAAGTTTGAGAAGTTTACTAAGAAGTACCGCATCTTTGACCTTCCTTTCATGTTCACTAACATGGAAGCGGTAAACAAGTTCCAGCTGTCTGATACGGGTCAGGCGATGAAAGATGATATGCAAAAGCGTGGTCTTCAAGGACTAGCGTTTTGGCATAACGGTATGAAGCAGATGTCGGCTAACAAGCCTTTGATGCTGCCTACAGACGGTAAAGGCTTGAAGTTCCGCGTTCAGTCTTCTGACGTACTGAAAGCTCAAATGTCTGCAATGGGTGCAAGCCCACAGCCAATGGCTTTCTCAGAAGTGTACGGTGCACTGCAAACGGGTGTTGTAGACGGTCAGGAAAACACGTGGTCTAACATCTTTGGTAAAAAGTTCTTCGAAGTTCAGGACGGTACGACTGAAACTAACCACGGTATCATCGATTACTTGCTAGTGACTTCAACTAAGTTCTTGGCGTCGCTTAAAGAAGAAGATCGCGCTCAGTTCTTGAAGATTGTTGCTGAAGTAACGGATGCTAGAAACAGTGAAGCATTCAAAGTAAACCAAGAAGCTAAGGCGGCGATTGTTGCTGCGGGTGGAACAATTCGCCAGTTAAATGCTGAGCAGAAGGCTGCGTGGGTTGCTGCGATGAAGCCAGTATGGGCTCAGTTTGAAGGTGATGTAGGTGCGGAGAACATTGCAGCGGCTCAAGCGTTCAATGCTGAAGTATCTAAGTAATATTAGTTTTACAGTAAACCTCAGAGTTAGGCTTTGAGGTTGCTGTTGTGATGATATCCCCGACTCGCTCGGGGATATTTGATTCTGAATATCACTAATGGGAGGTGAGTCATGAGTTCAGCCGGTCAGGTAGAACCTCAGGGCGCAGTAGGGCGTTGGGTAAATTCCATTGAAGAAAATGGGATAGCGCTTATTTTGGGTTTGATGACAATTATTACGTTTACCAATGTGGTACTACGTTACGGCTTTGATACCGGGCTGATTTGGGGGCTTGAAGCGACTTCATATTTGTTTGCTTGGTTGGTGTTATTTGGCATGAGTTATTGTGTCAAAGTAACCGCACACATTGGCGTTGACGCGCTGATCACATATTTTTCACCCAGCTTGAGACGCCTTGTGGCGCTTATGGCAGCGGGTATTTGTCTGGCTTACGCTTTTTTGTTGTTAAAAGGTAGTTGGGATTTCTTTGCTAATTTTGTCGGTTTACCGGGCACTACCGGTAGCTGGTTCCCAACAGGTTTTCATGCGGACTTTCAAAACCAAAGTTGGTATGAGGGTGATGACATCCCCATGCCTGAATTTTTGCGATTCTTAGAGCCTATGCTCAATGATGGTGAAGCGTATGAAAAGCTGCCGCTAATGGTGCCTTATTTGATTCTCCCGATTGGTGTGGCCTTGTTGTTGTTTCGATTGATTCAAGCGACGGTAAGAATTTATACCGGAAAGATTAGTGGTTTGATTGCAAGCCATGAGGTAGAAGATGCCGTTGAGGAAATGGCGGCTGCACACAAAGAGGGGGCTAAGTAATGGATGTTGCCATTTTATTCGCACTGATTGTAGGCCTTTTATTATTGGGTGTGCCCATTGCGATTGCCTTAGGTTTCAGCTCGATGATGTTCTTGCTGGTGCTTTCGGACACGTCGTTAGCTTCTATCGCGCAAACGCTGTTTCAAGCGATGGCTGGGCACTATACGTTGCTCGCGATTCCGTTCTTCATTTTAGCCTCTAGCTTTATGTCTACCGGTGGCGTGGCGAAACGTATCATTCGTTTCTCGATTGCTTGTGTGGGACATTTCCACGGTGGGCTAGCAATTGCCGGTGTGTTTGCCTGCATGATGTTCGCTGCACTGTCTGGTTCATCGCCCGCTACCGTAGTCGCCATCGGTGGTATTGTTATTGCCGGTATGGTGAAAGTTGGTTATACCAAAGAGTTTGCCGCCGGGGTTATTTGTAATGCGGGTACCTTAGGTATCTTGATTCCTCCATCAATCGTGATGGTGGTGTACGCCTCTTCAGTGGATGTATCGGTTGGACGTATGTTCCTTGCAGGCGTTATTCCCGGATTGATGGCTGGCCTTATGCTGATGATTGCGATTTATGTGATCGCGCGTTTTCGTAATATGCCGAAGGGAGAGTTTGCCGGATTTAAAGAGATTGCTGCTTCGGGTGCAGAAGCGGGTTGGGGTTTGTTCCTGATTATTATTATCTTGGGTGGTATCTACGGCGGTATCTTTACACCAACGGAAGCGGCTGCGGTCGCGGCGATTTACTCTTTCTTTATCTCGTCATTTATCTACCGTGATATGGGGCCGCTGGCAGGTAAGAAAAAAGCGACGTCTATTGAAGAGTTCATAAGCAGTCTGCCTCGTTACATT
>CALHTA010000336.1 GCA_938038645.1 uncultured Thiotrichaceae bacterium | reverse complement strand
GTTACTTGAAAGACTTCCCTGTTGAACGTATCGCAAGAGACGTGCGAGTTGGTCAGATTTACGAAGGGACGAGTGATATTCAAAAGATGGTTATCGCGAGGCAGCTTGCTGCGAGTTAATTACAGATGTAAGTAAATGCCGTTTTTAATCATAAATTGACGGCATTTAATTAGTATTGCTTTAACGCTGCACCGCCAGTAATGCTGCGCCCGCCCCTACAAATAAGCCACCAAACACTCTCCCCAACCAACGATTGTAAGCTGGGCTAATCGTAGCGCGCTTAATTCTCGAACTCAAGGCCGCCCAAATAAACAAGCTGATAAATGAGTTAGCCATAAACGTCACAACCAAGATAAGAAACTGCTCAGTTAACGGCTGAGTCGGTGAAATAAACTGAGGAAAAAGCGCCGTGGTAAACACGATGGCTTTTGGATTGGTTAAAGCCACCATCACACCCTGTGAGTACAAACTCAACGCGCTAGCCGTACGTTTTCTTGCTACTTGAGACTCAGGAATTACTAGCCCTGCTCGCCAGATTTTTATACCGAGATAAAACAGGTACAAAGCCCCTGCAAACTTGATTACCGTAAACGCTAAGGTCGAGGTGAGGATAATCGCGCTAAGGCCAGCAATCGAACAGCTGGCCATAATGAGGAGCCCCGAGATGTTGCCACACATGGTGACAACAGACTTACTCAGGCCATACTGCAAGGCATGAGTCGTTGACAACAATATAGCGGGGCCGGGCGTGAATGATGCGATGAACGAAATCGAGCAAAACGCCAACCAGGTTTCAAATTGCATCACTCACCTCACAAAAATCTATTACATTAAACCAGTTCGCCACGCGCTGGGTAGTCATTTGCGACTGCAAAATCAATCGCGCCTGTGATCTCACGGAAATGCGGACGCGCAAATGGCATGGTACTGATATTAGACCAGTATAACGTCTGATCAGGGCGCACAAGGAATAACCCTGGCTCACTGAACTCTGCGGGCTCCTCAATTCCAATTGACGTTTTGCCACGCCCTGCTGAACGATGCAAGCCTAGTGCTTGTGCATCTTCCACACTCAAACCGTAGGCGATATCTAAGTCTGGTAATTTCCACTCATCCTTAGCCTGTTGCGCGCGTTCTTCCGTATCGCTGCTCGCCCCTAGAACAATCACTCCACGGTCAGCAAAATCCTGCTTCATACGTTGCAACTCTTTCATGTAAGTTGCGCAAACGGGGCAATGTAAACCACGATAAAATACGAGCATTGTGAAATTTTCAGGGCTCTGATCTGATAAAGCCCAAGTGCCACCACCGGCAACTGGGACGGTGAAATCAGGTACTGGCATACGCGGTTTTAACACATTCATTTTCAATTCCTTAGCATGTTTTCGTAAAGTAAATTCAGTATAACGATCTATTCTGGCTTTGTAATACGCTGAAAGTTTAAAACCCGATCCACGGTACCGTTTGTACTGCTTGTCAGGCCTGCCAAAACTAGCATATCCGCCGTTCTTTACCGCATGACCTAATACTCAGCCTTGACGCATAGCTAAATTAAAATTCTATGGTATTCATAGCACCTGAGTTGATTAAGTTTGTGTTCAGCCTGCAGATTTATCACAGTTGATTGAAGCGAAGGAATTGCTATGCCACAGAAGTTTTATATCATTGTACTAATGACGACCACGCTATTATTTGGAACATCAGCACATGCTGAAATCCATAAATGGGTAGATGCCAACGGGATAACTCATTACAGCGACAAAGCACCAAAAACGCGCAAAAGTCAGACGCTGAACTACGGCAAAAAAGTGGTAAAGCCGGCAAGAAAAAAGCGAGCAGCTCCAGCTCGAAAAGCTGTGCCGAAGGTACAACGACCTGCACCAGTGAGACAGGCTCCAAAAAGAGTAAAGCGTAAACCTTCAGTAAAAAAGAGCCGTCCTGTAAAAAACCTGCCGCGACCAAGAAAGCAAACGAGGAAGGTAAAGTCAGCAGTGATTACAGACAGTACAGGTCGCCGGAAAGTTGTTAACTCTACTCGTAGAACCATTGTTGAGCCGACTTCAGCACCGCTATTATTACCTGAAACTACGGAAGACCTTCAACCAGACCTTGACGCTGAAGAGTACGACTTTCGCGAAATGAACAAAAATGCCGAACCTGCACCGTCACTCAGCATTAAACAAAAGCTTTGCTCCGAAAAAAGAATGTTACTAGCCGCTTTGCAAGAAAAAGGATTTGCTAGTTATTACGATGAGGAAGGAAATTACCGCCTTGCCTGGGGAGCTGATGGACTTTATCAAGGAAAACGCCATTACCTAAGTGAAGCTGATATTGAGAAGAAAACAAGCAAAGTGCTTTTTGAAGTCGAACAATACTGTGAAGACCCACACAACATAACGCTTCAAGGTGATGCTCGGGCTCAATGGATTCGTGCAGAATATTGCGTACTCAGCAAGGCTGTTTTGGAAGATCTTGTGCATCCCTTTATGCGATCAACTGACGATGATATTGAAAAGCAAACTAAAGTCGTCGAACAACATTGTTCTGAGCTTAGACCTGGTGATTTCCGTGATGATGAGCGTTATTATCCTAATAAACTGCAACCTAAAGTCGTCATGCCTTTACACTTAACGTTGGTTGCAGATGAAGAGGAAGACGCAATGCAAATCGCCAAAGCAAACCCAGAAGAAGCGATGAAACAGTTGCTCTCAATCATTGAGTGACATCCGGGCGCTAGTGGAAGCATTAAACGCTATAAGTTAATCAGTAACCGGCGTGTGATCATAATTATCACGCTGGTAAATGCCATCGATTCCACCTAGCTCTTTGATGCGCTCGGCTTGGTCGGCAAAGGCGTTTTCATTAATCACTTCAGGGTCAGCAAACTCCTTGCACATCCGCTGATGTAAACGCTCACGGATTGGGGCATGCTCAGTGGTTAAGCCGAGATCGTTCGTTTCAAAAGGGTC
>CALHTA010000335.1 GCA_938038645.1 uncultured Thiotrichaceae bacterium | reverse complement strand
TCTCGCATCGAGACATTCATGCCCTGCCCCGCCTTTGGGCTGTGGGTATGACACGCGTCACCGGCTATGAAAATTTGCGGCAAGCGCTGCCCAACTTCTTCCTCTGGCACATCATCAAATTTGTCACAGAGTCGTTGCCCTATTTCATACACCGACCACCAAGCAACTTCTTTCACCTCAAAGCGGTAGGGGTGAAAAATGCGCTTTGCTGATTCAATGAGTTTTTCAGCAGTGATATTACGGCTAGAGACTCGCTCATCTGACTTAAGTTTTTCCATTTCCACATACAGGCGAACTAAGTAGCCGCCTTCACGAGGAATGATCAGGATAGAGCCTTCGTTAGATTGAATAATTGATTTCATGCGGATATCAGGAAAGTCAGTGACGGCCAACACATCCATCACTCCCCAAGCTTTATTCGCAGAGTCGCCCTGTAAACGACGCCCGATAGACTTTCGCACCATACTGCGCGCACCATCACATCCCACAACGTATCGCGCTTTGATGGTTTCAATCTGCCCTTGATGCTCGTCGTCTACACGTTCAAATTTTGCAGTAACAGGGTGGCTGGCGGAAGAGTCGGTTCCATCCTGTTCAAGCCCTAATAACTGCCGAGAGTAGGCTGGCTCAAGACCCGTCGGTGAGTGTCGCATCGCGTCCAAGTAAAAATCCTGCACTCGCGCCTGATTCAAAATGACATGAGGGAACTCAGACAAACCGTCTTCAACATCTTGTACACGACCGGTCCGTGTTATCTTATCCGGCTGCTGCACATCCGGTTTCCAAAAGGTGACTTCATTTACCCAATAGGCTTCTTTCATCACCCGCTCTGCAAAACCAAAGGCATTAAACATTTCCATGGAGCGGCAAGCCACACCATCGGCCTGACCTAGCTTTAAGGGGCCAGGCTTTTGCTCAACAATGCAGGTTTTAATAGAGGGGAATACAGATAATTGTGCAGCAAGGGTGAGACCTGCTGGACCGCAACCAACAATCAACACGTCGACTTCATCAGGAAGCTTTTGGTTGTTATCGCTGGCTTTAAACTCTTCAGAGACTTTCGAAATCTCTGGGTCACCCGGATTGAAACCGTTTAGGTGAAATTGCATGAAACCTCCTCCGCGAGCGTTTAAAACTCGATGCTTTTGAGTTTATATCAGCCACTAACCTTGCACCATTTAGTGACTTTTCTAAATGGCACTTTGGCAGATTAGATTGGACTTTTTACAAGCCAGCAAACTATCAATAAACAGCGTTAGGATTGCTCAAAGACAAGCATTGAAGCTTCAGGAATAGTCAAACCGCCTTTCTTCGCTGGAGGAACGACAGTAGGGGCACTCAAACTAGTATCAATCACACAAGTCCATCGCTCACCTTTCGGTAACTTAGGCAATATAAGATCAGACGATGCTTCACCTCTGTTCACCACAATCAAAACAGTATCATCAGCACCCTCGCCATACTGCCTTTGCGCAGAACAACGCAGCAACAAACAAAAACCTGAAAGTGAAGGGTCATCCCAATTTACCGGAGCACCTGAGAAGTCAAACCACTCCACATCCGGCAAATCATTGGCATCAGTCTCACCATGCAAAAACACCGACTGCCTAACGGCAGGATGCTTCTTACGGAAACTAACGAGCTGACGCGAAAAATCTAATAGCGCTTCATCCGCCTTATCCCAATTAATCCATCCAATCGGATTATCTTGGCAGTAAGCGTTGTTATTCCCCTGTTGCGAGTTACCTATCTCATCACCACCCAATAGCATTGGTGTTCCTTGAGACAGCAGCAGCGTTGCCAACATATTGCGCTGACGCTGCACGCGCTTTTTCAGGATATCAGGGCTGTCTGTCTCACCCTCAACACCACAGTTATCGCTGTAGTTCGCTGAGTGACCATCCCGACTGCCTTCCTGATTGGCTTCGTTGTGTCGCTCGTTGTAACTAACTGTGTCTCTGAGCGTAAATCCATCATGAGAAGTAATTAAATTCACAGAGGACCACGTGCCTCTGCCTGAGTTATCAAATAGATCGGCGGTGCCTAAGAGACTTCGGCTGAGATCCTGCGCGCTATGATGTTCACCTCGCCAGAACTTACGGACCGTATCACGATAGCGGTCATTCCACTCGGCAAAGCGAGGAGGGAATCCTCCCAAGCGATAGCCATACGGCCCAACATCCCAAGGTTCAGCAATTAGTTTCACTTGAGATAAAACAGGATCTTGCTGCATCACATCAAACCAAGTTGAATGAGGACCAAAACCGCCATCTACGTCTCTGGCTAAAGTGGTCGCAAGGTCAAAACGGAAGCCGTCCACGCCCATGCTTTCTACCCAAAAACGCAGACTATCCATCACCATGTGCATGACATGCGGGTTCGATAAATCTAAAGTGTTTCCACAGCCCGAATAGTTCTCAAAGTATCGTGGTTGCTCAGGGCTTAAACGATAGTAAGAAGCATTGTCGAGACCACGGAAGCTCAAGGTTGGACCAAGCTGATTACCTTCCGAAGTATGGTTATAAACCACATCCAAAATCACCTCGATACCCGCGTGATGAAAACG